>DASQKY010000003.1 GCA_035630295.1 Acidimicrobiales bacterium
GCCGTGCGCGTCACCCTGGGCCCGAAGGGCCGCAACGTCGTCCTGTCGAAGTCGTGGGGGGCGCCGACGATCACCAACGACGGCGTGTCCATCGCCAAGGAGATCGACCTCGAGGACCCCTACGAGAAGATCGGCGCCGAGCTCGTCAAGGAGGTCGCCAAGAAGACCGACGACGTCGCCGGTGACGGCACCACCACCGCGACCGTCCTCGCCTGGTCGATGGTCCGCCACGGCCTGCGCAACGTGGCCGCCGGCGCCAACCCGATGTCGCTCAAGAAGGGCATCGAGGCCGCCGTCGAGGCCGCCGTCGAGAGCCTGAAGGACATCGCCAAGGACACCGACTCCAAGGAGCAGATCGCCCAGGTCGCCGCCATCTCGGCCAACGACCAGGAGATCGGCGAGAAGATCGCCGAGGCCATCGACAAGGTGGGCAAGGACGGCGTCATCACCGTCGAGGAGTCCAACACCTTCGGCCTGGAGATGGACCTGGTCGAGGGCATGCGCTTCGACAAGGGCTACATCTCCCCCTACTTCGTCACCGACACCGACCGCATGGAGGCCGTCCTCGACGACGCCGTGGTCCTCCTGGTGTCGTCCAAGATCACCGCCGTGCGCGACCTGGTCCCCGTCCTCGAGAAGATCATGCAGGGCGGTCGCCCGCTGGTCATCGTGGCCGAGGACATCGAGGGCGAGGCCCTGGCCACGCTGGTGGTCAACAAGATCCGGGGCACGTTCAAGTCGGTGGCGGTCAAGGCCCCCGGCTTCGGCGAGCGCCGCAAGGCCATGCTGGCCGACATCGCCATCCTCACCGGCGGCCAGGTCATCTCCGAGGAGGTCGGCCTCAAGCTGGAGAACACCACCCTCGACCTGCTGGGCACGGCCAAGAAGGTCATCGTCAGCAAGGACGAGACCACCATCGTCGAGGGCGGCGGCGACGAGGGCGACATCAAGGGCCGCATCGCCCAGATCAAGGCCGAGATCGACAGCACCGACTCCGACTACGACCGGGAGAAGCTCCAGGAGCGCCTGGCCAAGCTGTCCGGGGGCGTGGCCGTGCTCAAGGTCGGCGCCGCCACCGAGACCGAGCTCAAGGAGAAGAAGCACCGCATCGAGGACGCGGTGTCCACGGCCAAGGCCGCGGTGGAGGAGGGCGTGGTGCCCGGCGGCGGCGTGGCCCTCATCCGCACCCAGTCCGCCATCCTCGACGTGGCCGAGAAGCTCTCGGGCGACGAGGCCACCGGGGCCCGCATCGTGGCCAAGGCCGTCGAGGAGCCGCTCAAGCAGATCGCCCTCAACGCCGGCCTCGAGGGCGGCGTCGTGGTCGAGAAGGTGAAGGGCCTCGAAGGTGGTCACGGCTACAACGCCGGCACCGGCGAGTACGAGGACCTCACCTCCAAGGTCCCCGACGCGGCCAAGGTCACCCGGTCGGCGCTTCAGAACGCGGCGTCCATCGCCGCCCTGTTCCTCACCACCGAGGCCGTCATCGTCGACAAGCCGGCCGAGAGCGGCGCCGGTGGCGGGATGCCCGGCGGCGGTGGCATGGACGACTTCTGATCGTCCCCGCCCGCTGACCGACCGGCCTCGGGCCGGCACCAGCACGACGAAGGGCCGCCCTCTCGGGGGCGGCCCTTCCGCGTCGACCGACCCGGGGGTGGCTCAGGCCGCGTTGCCGCCGGCCTGCATGATGGCGGCGCGGATGCGGGCCACCTCGCCGGCCAGGCGGAGGAGCTCGTCACGGGCGGTCTCCAACTGGCGGGCGGTGGTGGGCCACCCGTCGCGGAAGGCCCGGGCCAGTTGGCCATCCCACACGTCGGGGCGGGACAGGGTCTCGCCGTGGCGGACGATGGTGGCGATGTCGGTGGCCAGCTGGCCGTCGACGGTGGCCCGGAGGCCGTCGACGGCCACCCGGGCCGTCTCGGTGGCGAGGACGCGGTCGCTGCTCATGGGGTCTCTCCTGGGGTGACGGCGGACGACTAAGGCGGACCACGGGTACCCTCGATGTACCTCGACAAACGTCGTGTTCAGTCGGGCTGGGCCACCTGGACGAGCTCCACCTCCCCCCCGGTGCACAGGTAGCCCCGGCCCGGCCCCAGAGCGGTGGTGGCCCGCCGGGGCAGTCGCACGTCCAGCAGGTCGCCGTCGAGGTCCACGTCGGGCTGGAGCAGCAGGCCGACGCGGCTGGCCCGGACCAGCCGGGCCCAGTGCGACCACAGCCCCCGCAGCGCGTCGGCCCGCCCGGCTGCCACCACCACGACATCGGGCCGGGCCAGGACGTCGGGCAGGACCCCGCCCTCCGGGTCGACCCCCTCCATGTCGTCGACCAGCAGCAGCAGGGGCGGCCCGACCGGCTCCCGGTCGAGGAGGGCGGGCAGCGCGTCGGCCACGGCGCCGGGCGACAGGCGCGGGCCCAGGGCGCCGTCGTCCCCCAGCGTCGAACGCGGCCCGGCCACCACCGCCGTACGCCACCCGGCGGCCCGGGCCACGGTGCCGGCCACGGCCAGCACCGTGGTGCGGCCGGAGCGGGCCGGCCCGGCCACCAGGGCGTGCTCGCCCTCGTACAGGGTCAGGCCGGCCGGCCCGAGGGTGCGCTCACCGATCCCGACGGTCAGGAGCCGGGGAACGGTGGCGAGGCGGGTGGCGCCGGCCACCTCGGCCACCGCCACGGCGCGGGGGAGCGCACCGACCGGGACCGGAGGGTGGCACCGGGGTCCACCGGCGTGGCGGGCGGCCACCGCCGCCACCTCGGCCTCGACCCCGCCGGCCGGACGGGCCACCTGGACCTCGACGGCCCGGCCGGCGGCCACGGCCCGGCCGGGTACGAAGGCGGGCAGGTCGGCGCGGCGGAACCCGGCCTGGGCGTGGTCGAGGTCGTCGGCCAGGCGGAACAGCAGCTGCTGGCGCACCACCCCCCGGAGCGGCGCCGGTAGGTCACCGGGCCGGTCACCGGCCACCGCCAGGTGCAGGCCCAGCTCCGGACCCTCGGCGAAGGCGCGGGCGAAGCCGTCCACGACGACGCCGGAGGACTCCTCCCACTCGGCCAGTAGGGGGCCGATGCCGTCGACCAGCACCAGCACGCGAGGGGCGTCGGGACCGGTGGGGCCCCGCCGGCGGCGGTCCAGCTCGGCCCGGAGCCAGGCCACCAGGCGGGCCTGGCGCTCGCCGTCGCCCGGGCCGACCACGGCGCCGGTGTGGGGCAGGCCGTCCAGCGCCCCGAGGACCCCGGTCCCCATGTCCAGCGCGTACAGGTGCAGGTCGTCGGGCCCCGTGCCCCGGGCCGCGGCCAGGGCCAGGGACAACAGCGCGGTGGTGGTGCCGCTGCCCGGGAGCCCGGCCAGCAGGAGGTGGCCGTCGGCCGGGCGCCACCCGAAGGGCACCTGGGCCTGGTCGTCGGGCCGGTCGGCCAGGGCGAAGGCGACCTCGGCCCCGGCGGAGCCGAAGGGGGCGGCGGGCCCGGCCGCGGCCGCCACCTCGGCCAGGTCGACCTGGGCCGGCAGCGGGCCCAGGCACGGCCGCCGGGGGAGGGGGCGGCCCGAGGCGGCGTGGGCCCGGCGGCACGCCTCGACCAGGCGGGCCAGGTCCGACGGGCCGTCCGGTCGATCCTGGTGCTCTTCGCCGCCCGGGGCCGGCTCCGCACCCCGGAAGGGGCGCACCTCCACCGGGCCCCGCCGGCCGACCGGTGCCGGGCCGGTGCCGAGGGCGGCCTGGAAGGCCACCACCTCCCCGGGCCCGAAGCGCACCAGGGCCCGGCCCGGCCGGCCCCGGGGGAGACGGGCCGCGCCGGGGCCGTCGATGACGTCGTGGGAGTCGGCGGCGTCCTGGACCCGGAGGGCGATGCGCAGGGCGGTGTTGGCCCGGATGCTCTCGCTGACCGCCCCACTGGGCCGCTGGGTGGCCAGCACCAGGTGCACCCCCAGCGACCGGCCCCGCTGGGCCACCCCGACCAGTGACTCCACGAAGTCCGGCAGCTCGGCCCGCAGGGTGGCGAACTCGTCGACCACCACCACCAGCCGGGGGAGGGGCGGCCCGGTGGTGCCGGCCAGGCGCCGGTGGGCGGCCAGGTCGGCGGCCCCGGCGGCCCGGAGGACCCGCTCGCGATGGCGCAGCTCGGCCTCCAGCGAGCGCAGCGCCCGCTGGGCCAGGTGGGTGTCGAGGTCGGTGACCAGGCCGACGACGTGGGGGAGGTGGGCGCATTGGTCGAAGGCGCTGCCGCCCTTGAAGTCGACCAGCAGGAACGTGCAGCGCTCCGGTGGGGCGCCGGCGGCCAGGCCGGCCACCAGCGAGCGCAGGAGCTCGGACTTGCCGGCGCCGGTGGTCCCGGCCACCAGCGCGTGGGGCCCGTCACCCACCAGGTCGAGGGCCAGGGCCCCGTCGGCGGCCACCCCCACCGGGGCGACCAGCGCCGGGTCGGAGCCACCTTCCTCCCACCGCCGGGCCACCGCCGCCGGCTCCGGCGGGTCGAGGCCGAGGAGGGGCAGGAGGGCGACGGCGGGCGGGAGGTCGGCGCCGGCCCCGGCCTGTTCCGGGTCGTCGAACCGGGCCAGGCCCCGGGCCGCCCGCCGGGCCGTGGCCTCGGAGATCCCACCGGCCAGCGCGCCGGGCACCACGGTCCCGTCCCGGAGGCGGTGGACCCGGGCCGTGCCGTCGCCGTCCTGCACCTCGATCACCACGGTGCAGGCGGCCGGCAACCGGTCCTCGGTGCTCGCCACCACCACGCCGGCCACCGGCCCGGCCCCACCTCGCAGGACGGCTCGCACCGGCGCCCGGCGCCCTTCGGTGAGGGCCTCGTCGTCCACCACCACCAGCGTGGCGGACCCCGCTCCGTCCCGGTCGGGCGGCAGCCGATGGGCCGGTCCGTCGTCGACGGCCTCGGCCCGGGCCCGGCACCAGGCCTCGGCGCCGGCCGGGTCGGCGGCCAGGAGGCGGCGCCCCGACCCGGCCGGGTCCCGGGTGTGGGGCAGCCACTTGGCCCAGTCCCAGTCGCCGGCCGTCCCGGGGCCGGCCAGCACCAGCACCGGCAGGTCGGCCGGGCCGTGGAGGACGGCGGCCTGCACCACCAGAGCCCGGGCCACGGCCAGGGCCGCCGGCCGGGGGCCGACCACGCCGACCACGCCGTTGCCGTCCAGGTCGACCACGACGGGCGCCTCGACCAGCCGGCTGGCGGCCTCCAGGACGGCGCGCACCTCCTCGGTCCGGCCCCGCGGGTCACCGGCCACCGGCAGGACCCACCGGTCGGCGCCGATCCCGACCCGCAGGCGGAGCCAGTCGTGGTGACCGGGCCGGCGCTCCCACAACCGGGTGGACGGGCCCTCGACCCGGCGCAGGAGCTCGGCCGGGTCGGGCACCTCGTCAGCCCGCCGGCACCGTTCGGCCTCGGCCCGGACGGCGAGGGTTCGGGCCAGCCCGTCGAGGTCGCGCCGGTAGCGGGCCGCCTCCCGCCGGCGCCCTCGCCGCCCCCGCCGCCGGCCGTCGAGGGCGGAGGCCACCGCCGTCACCGGCCCCAGGAGGGCCAGGGCGGCGTAGAGGACCTGACCGGTGATGGCCACCATCGCTCCGGCGGCCACCATCGAGGCGACGATGGACAGGGCCCCGACCCCCGTGGGCCCGGCCTCCTCCCGGGGCGGGACGGGGAGCGCCACCGGCTCGGCCGGCGGGGGCGGGGCCGGCCGGGGTGGCCGGTTGAACGGCACCGTGGGCCCGCCCCGCAACCCACCGCTCCCGCTCCCGCTCCCGAGACCGCTGGCCCGGTCGTCGGTGATCGGCGGCCGCACCACCACCTGGACCGCGCCCAGGCGGACGACGGCCCCGGGCCGGATCGGGGTGGGAGTGGTGGCCGCCCGCCCGTCGACCCACGTGCCGTTGTGGGACCCGGCGTCGGTGACGGTGGCGGTGCCGTCGGGACCCACGTCCAGCCGGGCGTGGTGGCCCGACACGGTGTCGTGGCTGACGACCACGTCCTGGGAGGACCGGCCCACGCTCCACCAGCCCGGCCCCACCGCGGTGCGAGATCCCGTGTCGAGCCCGCCCACCACCGCCACCTCGGCCTGCGTCCCGAGGCTGACGGGCTCGAGGGGAGGCCCCAGCGCCATCCCGTGGGCGGCCGTGCCGCCTTCCCCCGAGCCGGCAGCCCCACCGTTGGCGGCAGGGGTCGGGCCCGGCGACGGCGCGGGGACCAGGCGGACGACGGCGCCGGAGCGGAGGCCGGACCGGTCCAGGCGGCGGTGCCGGGCCACCACCTCGCCGTCGACCTCCAGGTCGAGGCCCGGGCCCGGTGGCACCCTGGCCGCCGCAGCCAGGGCCGCCACCAGGTGGCCCACCGTGGCGTCGGGGTCGTGGACGGCCACGTCCAGCTCGAGGTGGTGCCCGCCGTGGGCCAGGACGATCTGCATGACCGGCCCTCCTACCCCTCGCCCCCGGGCGCCGACCCCGCGCCGGGCCGCCCGACGACG
Source organism: Acidimicrobiales bacterium (assembly GCA_035630295.1). Classification (NCBI taxonomy): domain Bacteria; kingdom Bacillati; phylum Actinomycetota; class Acidimicrobiia; order Acidimicrobiales; species Acidimicrobiales bacterium. Next base: position 6,447 of record DASQKY010000003.1, read on the forward strand.
GGGGCCGGGCCGGGGCCTGCCGGTAGGGTCGGACCGTGACCGAGCCGCTCGTCCCCCAGGTCGGCCAGGGCGTCCTGCACCTGTTCTGGAAGCGGCCCGGCCCGGCCGACCCCCCGGTCGACGCGGCCGCGGTGGCCGCCGCGGTGAAGGCGGCCGAGTCCGACGGGGTCCAGGTGGTGCCGGTGGCGCTGCTGGGCCACAAGGCCGACCTGGCCACCATGGCGCTGGGGCCGGACCTGTGGCGCCTCCGGGCGGTGCAGACCGACCTGGCCGCCGCCGGCCTGGTGCTGGCCGACTCCTACGTGTCGCTCACCGAGCTGTCGGAGTACGCCCAGGGCGTGCCCGAGGAGCTGCGCCAGGCCCGGCTGTGGCCCCAGCTCCCGCCGGAGGGCAAGCGGGCCTGGTGCTTCTACCCCATGTCGAAGCGCCGGTGGGTCGGGGCCAACTGGTTCACCCTGCCCTATGACGAGCGCAAGGAGCTCATGTACGAGCACGGCGGCTCGGGCCGGAAGTTCGCGGGCCGGGTGCTCCAGGTGGTCACCGGCTCCACCGGGGTCGACGACTTCGAGTGGGGGGTCACGTTGTTCGCCGTGCACCCCGACGACCTGAAGGAGGTCGTCTACACCATGCGCTACGACACCGCCTCGGCCCTCTACGGCGAGTTCGGCACCTTCTACACCGGCATGGTCGGCTCCCTCGACGAGGTCCTCTCCCAGGTCGGCCTGGCCTGAGGGGTTGCGGACGGCGATGGCATAGGTCAGAATCTTGACCAATGAGCACGGTGCCGTTCTCCGAGGCCAAGAGCCACCTGTCGGAGCTGGCCGATCGTGTCGAGGGTGAGCGGGATCGCGTCGTGGTGACGCGGCACGGGCGGCCTTCGTTCGTCCTGGTCCACCCCGACTACCTCGACTCGCTCGAGGAGACGCTGGCCATCCTCGAGGACGCCGAGGTGGCGGCCAGCCTGGACGCTTCCCGCCAGGAGGCTGCGGCCGGCCTGGCCGCCCCCCTCGCCCTCCCCTGAGCGACGGGATCAGGTCGTGGCCGAAGAGGAGGCGTACCGCGTCCTCGCCACCCCCGAGGCCCGGCGGCACCTCGACCGGCTGCCGGAGAAGATCCACCATGCGGCCCTGGCCCTGATCCACGGTCCCCTGGCTCACGACCCCCGACGGGTCGGCAAGCCCCTCGTCGGGGAACTGGCCGGGCTGCGGTCGGCGCGCCGGGCCGACTACCGGGTGATCTACGAGATCGACGATGCGGCGCGGACGGTCACCGTCCACCGGGTCCAGCACCGCCGTCACGCCTACCGGTCGCGCTGATCCTGGCGGAGTGGGTGGGCCAGTGAGACGCACGACACGCCGGCGCCGCCGGTCCTAGGCTGCGGCGCCTGTGACCAGCCCGGGTCCCGTCGCCACCCCCGTCACCGAGCTCGGCCCGCCGGCCGGTCCGGGGGCGCGGCTCGGCCGGGGCGCCGCCCTGGCCCTGGCCGGCCTGGTCGCGGTGCTGGCCGTGCTGACCTCCGGAGCCGGCCCGGCGGGCGCCGGCGCCGAGGCCGCAGGCGGCGCCCCGCCCCGGCAGGCGGAGGAGGAGCGGCTGGGGACGATGGGAGGGCGGGTGTTCGTGGAGGAGGGGGCCGAGGATCGGCCGGTGGCCGGGGTGACCCTGGTCGTCCGCCGGGGGTCCACCGTCGTCACCGAGGAGACCACCGACGCCGAGGGGCAGTGGGAGGCCGAGGTCCCGGTGGGCACCTACACCGTCACCCTGGACCAGGAGACGCTGCCCGACGGTGTGGACCTGCGGGACGAGGACCGGGGCACCCTGGGGCCCGAGCGGGTGGGCCCCAACCTGCGCCGCACCTTCGCCTTCCCCCTCGGTGAGCGGGTGATCGGGCCGTCCTTCGCCGACCGCTTCGGTGATCGCCTGGGGGCGGGGGTGCGGGTCGGGCTCATCGTGGGCATGGCCGCCATCGGCCTTTCCCTGGTGTTCGGCGTGACCGGCCTGGTGAACTTCGCCCACGGCGAGCTGGTGACCTTCGGGGCCCTGGTCGTCTACTTCCTCAGCTCGGCCCGGGGCGGTGTGCCTCAGCTCTCGCTGGTGGTGGCCAGCGTGCTCACCGTGGCCTGCGGGCTGCTCCTGGGCGCGGCCCTGGAGGGCGGCGTGTTCGGGCCGTTGCGCCGCCGGGGCACCGGCAACGTGGCCCTCATCGTGTTCACCATCGGCATGTCGCTGCTGCTGCGGTACACGTACCTGGTCGTCTTCGACAACAACCCGCGGCCGCTGCGCCAGTACGCCACCCAGCGGGCCGTCTTCCTGGGCCTGGCCCCCAAGGACCTGGTGGTGTGCGCGGTGGCCGTCGTGGCCATGGTCGGGGTGGGCCTGTTGCTCCAGGGCACCCGCCTGGGCACGGCCATGCGGGCCGTGGCCGACGACCGGGACCTGGCCGAGTCCTCCGGCATCGACGTGCGCCGCATCATCCTGGCGGTGTGGGCGGTGGGGACCGGCCTGGCCGCCCTGGGCGGGGTGCTGTTCGCGGTGGCCGAGCAGGTGGACTGGGACCTGGGCTATCAGCAGCTCCTGCTGATGTTCGCGGCGGTGGTGCTCGGCGGCCTGGGCAGCGCCTACGGGGCCATGGTGGGCGGCATGATCGTGGGCCTGGCCTCCGAGGTCAGCACCCTGTGGATCCCCAACGACTTCAAGACCGCGGTGTCCCTCGGCGTGCTCGTGGTGGTGCTCCTGCTGCGGCCCCAGGGCGTCCTCGGCGTGCGGGAGCGGTTGGGGTGAGCAGCACGGCCGCCCTCGTGGTCGCCGGGGTGGGCGACATGGATTGGCCCAAGGTCGGCACCGACGCCGTCCGCTCCGCCTTCGGGGTGCCGGCCGCGGTCTACGCCCTGGCCGCGGTGGGCCTCAACGTGCAGTACGGCTACACCGGCCTGCTGAACTTCGGCCACGTCGGCTTCCTGCTGGTGGGGGCGTACGGCACGGCCATCTCCGTCGACCAGGGCGCGCCCCTGTGGCTCGGGGTCCTGGTCGGGATCCTGGCCAGCGTGGTGCTGGCCCTGGTGCTGGGCGTCCCCACCCTCCGCCTGCGGGCCGACTACCTGGCCGTGGTCACCATCGCCGCGGCCGAGATCCTCCGCTACACCGTGTTGTCGCGCTCGTTCCAGCCCACCACCGGCGGGACCCAGGGGCTGAAGGGCTTCGCCGAGCCGTTCTATCGGGTCAACCCCATCCCCAGCGGGCGCTACGGCCCGGGGTCGATCACCTTCAACCACCGCCAGCTGTGGCTGATGGTGGTGGCCTGGGGCCTGGTCGCCCTGTTCACCGTGCTGCTGTGGCTGGCGGCCCGGGCGCCGTGGGGCCGGGTCATGCGGTCCATCCGGGAGGACGAGGACGCGGCCCGCAGCCTGGGCAAGAGCGTCTTCTCCTACAAGCTCCAGAGCCTGGTGCTGGGCGGGGTCATCGGCGCCCTGGCCGGCATGGTCACCGCCTTCGACGGCTCCTACGTCAACCCCTCGTACTTCCTGGCCGTCACCACCTTCTACTGCTACACGGTGATCATCCTCGGGGGCCGGGGCCACGCCCTGGCGCCCGTCGTGGGGGCCGTCCTGTTCTGGTTCCTGTTCCAGGGCCTCGACACCACGCTGCGGGAGGCCATCTCCAGCGACGTCATCTCCTCGTCGACCATCGCCCCCACCGACATCGGCGCCGTCCAGAACGCGGTGGTGGGCCTGGCCCTGATGCTCCTGGTGGTGCTGGTGCCCCAGGGCATCTTCGGCAACAAGAAGGAGCTGATGGTCGATGAGCGCTGAGGCCGCGGCCACCGCTCTGGCCGGCGTGGCGGCCACCCCCGGCGTGGCCAAGCCCGACCCGATCCTGGTGGCCGACGGCGTGCAGCGCCGCTTCGGTGGCCTGGTGGCCGTGGACGTCGAGCACCTGGAGGTGCAGCGGGGCACCATCACCGCCCTCATCGGGCCCAACGGTGCCGGCAAGACCACGTTCTTCAACCTGCTCACCGGCTTCGACCGGGGTGGCGAGGGGCGGTGCACCTTCGACGGCCGGGACGTGACCCGCACCCCTCCCCATCGCCGGGCCCAGCAGGGCATGGTCCGCACCTTCCAGTTGACCAAGGCCCTGGCCCGCCTGACCGTGCTGGACAACGTGCGCCTGGCCGCCCCGGCCCAGCCCGGCGAGCGGCTGTGGTCGGCGGTGCTGCCCTTCACCTGGTCGGGCCGTGAGGTCGAGGTGACGGCCAAGGCCGAGAGCCTGCTGGAGCGGTTCAAGCTGGCCGCCCTGCGCGACGAGTACGCCGGCAACCTCTCCGGTGGGCAGCGCAAGCTGCTGGACATGGCCCGGGCCCTGATGGTCGACCCCCGGCTGGTGATGCTGGACGAGCCCATGGCCGGCGTGAACCCGGCCCTCACCCAGTCGCTGCTCGGCCACGTCACCGCCCTGCGGGACGAGGGCACCACCGTGGTCTTCGTGGAGCACGACATGGACGTGGTCATGTCCATCTCCGACTGGGTGGTGTGCCTGGCCGAGGGCCGGGTCATCGCCGAGGGGCCGCCCCGGGCCATCGCCTCGAACCCGGCGGTGATCGACGCCTACCTGGGCGGCCACCACGGTGAGGAGGCCGTCCCCGACCCGGCGCTGGCCACCGAGGTGCAGCCGGGATGAGCGACGACGCCCTGCTCGACGCCCGGGACCTGGTGGCCGGCTACGTCCCCGGGGTCGACATCCTGCGGGGTTGCTCCCTGCGGGCCGCCGACGGCGAGGTGGTGGGCATCATCGGCCCCAACGGGGCCGGCAAGTCCACCCTGGTCAAGGTGCTGTTCGGGCTGGTGCCGGTGCGCTCCGGGGCGGTGGTGCTGCGAGGGGCCGACATCACCCGCCTGCCGGCTCACGCCCTGGTCCAGCAGGGGGTGGGCTACGTGCCCCAGGTCCGCAACGTGTTCACCTCCCTCACCGTGGAGGAGAATCTGCGCATGGGCCTGTACCTGGCCCCCCGGCGCTTCGCCGAGCGCTTCGACGCGGTGGCCGCTCTGTTCCCCCGGCTGGGGGAGCGGCGGCGGCAGCGGGCCGGGGCCCTGTCGGGGGGCGAGCGCCAGATGCTGGCCATGGGCCGGGCCCTGATGATGGAGCCGTCGGTGTTGCTGCTGGACGAGCCGTCGGCCGGGCTGTCGCCGTCCAACCAGGACGAGGTGTTCGTGCGGGTGCGCCAGATCAACCGGACCGGCGTGACGGTGGTGATGGTGGAACAGAACGCCCGCCGCTGCCTTCAGGTGTGCGACCGGGCCTACGTGCTGGACCAGGGCACCAACGCCCACACCGGCTCGGGCGACGAGCTGCTCCACGACCCCAAGGTCATCGAGCTCTACCTCGGCTCCCTGGCCCAGGCCTAGGCCCTCCGGCGCGGCGCGGCGGGCGGGGCGCGGCGAGGGCCGCCCCCCGGTGGGGAGCGGCCCTCGGTCGAGGATCAGGTCGGCCGGGTCAGGTCAGAGGTCTTCCTCGCTGATGGCGATCTGGGTCTCGGCGTCCTCGGTGGCCACCCCGCCTTCGGCGTCGAAGGCCCACACGTCGTAGACGCCGGCCGTCGGCTCCAGCAGGCCGTTGAAGTCCAGGGCCCCGGAGGCACCGTCGTAGTCGAAGTCCTCCCCGGCGTCGAGCAGCTCCTTGCACGAGGCCCAGGAGTCGCACTTCTCGCCGCCGGCCACCACGTCGGCCACCTCGGCCACGATCTTGTCGCCCTCGTCGGTGCCGGCGGCCTCGGCCGCCAGGGCCAGGATCATGGTGCAGTCGTAGTAGTAGGACGAGAAGATCGGGTCGACCCCGGTCTCCTCGTAGGTGGCGATGAACGGGCTCTCGACCCCGCCGGGGGCCGAGGACGGGGCCGTGCCCCGGATGCCCTCGACCACCGAGGGGTCCTCGGCGTCGACCTTGGTGTAGAGCTCGCCCGACTGGAGCCCATCCGCGGTGTAGAGGGCCAGGTCGGCGGGGCCGGCGCCAGCGGTGATGAGGGCGCTCAGCACCTTGCCGCCGTCGTCGGGGAAGCCGATGAGGACCACGGCGTCGGAGCCGGCGTCGGCGATGGTCTGGGCCTCGGTGTCGAAGCTGCCGGCGTCGGGGTTGTAGGCCACGGTCTCGTCGACGTCCACGCCGTTGGAGGCGAAGCGGCTCTCCAGCGAGTCGGCGAAGCCGGTGCCGTAGGAGTCGTTGCGCACGATCAGGCTCACCGAGGTGTTGCCGTCGCTGGTGACCAGGTCGGCCAGGGCCGGACCCTGCAAGGTGTCGGGGGGAGCGGTCCGGAGGAAGTAGCCGCCGTCGTCGCCGTCCTGCTGGAGCTGCGTGAGCTCGTAGGAGGTGGCCGACCCGGAGCAGGTCGGGATGCCCGCCGCCGCGATCTTGTCGAACACGCCCACCACCACGCTGGAGCCAGCCGGTCCCAGGATCACGTCGACCTTGTCGCTCTCGGAGAGCCGGTCGAAGCCGTTGCTGGCCCGCTGCGGGTCGGTGCCATCGTCGGCGCTGGCGGTGACCACGTCCTGGCCGAACACGCCGCCGCCGGCGTTGATCTCCTCGATGGCCAGGTCGATGGGCGTGCGCAGCGACTCGACGATGGCGGCCAGGTCACCGGACTCGGGCAGCAGGGTGCCCAGCTTCAGCACGTTGTCGACGTTGCCCCGGTCCGAGGCCGGGGCGGTGGCGGCCGGCGGGGCCTCGGTGGTGGTCGATCCGTCGGCCGCCGTGGTCGTGCTCTCGCCCGACTGGCCCGCGTCGGTGCTGGGCTCGTCGTCGTCCCCGCAGCCGGCGGCCACGAAGGCGAAGACGGTGAGCAGCGACAGGAGCTTCATGAGGGTCGTGCGACGTCGCATGGGGGATGCGTCCTTCCGTCGGGGGTGTGACGTCCGTCATGGACGAGGCCGAGTGTAGGCAATCGCTGCCGGGCCCGCTCGGCGGCGGCCCGGGTCAGGCGGGGTGGCCGGGAACCGAGATGTCGACCGGCGTCCAGGTCGGGAAGGCCAGGTGGTCGACCCCGAGGTGGGCCACGATCCGGCCCCGGGCCGCCAACTGGTCGAGGCAGGGCCGGGCCACGTCGTGGCCCCCGGCCATCAGCACGTAGTCGGCCACGCTCAGCAGGATGGGCCCGTCGTCGGCGTCGCCGGCCCGCAGCACGGCCTCGACCTCCAGCGTGGGCCGGCACGGGTGCTGGGGGTCGACCAGGACGCAGTGGTAGACGACGCCCTCGAACACCGACAGGGCCCGGATCCTCACCGCCGGCCCCGCCGGCGGGTCGGGATGGGCGCGGGGTGCTCCACGGCGACCATCCTGGCAGGGTGGACCCCCGGCCGGCACCTGACGACCCCGGCGACGCCGCCGCCCTGCGGGCCCACGCCACCGCCCTGGCCGACGCGGTGGAGGCGGCCCTCCCGGGCTGGGTGGAGCGGGGCGTGACGGCGCGCCTGGCCGAGGCCGGCCGCCCCGTGCCCGAGGCGGTGGCCGAGGCCGCCCACCGGGCCGGCCAGGAGGCCAGGGCCGAGGCCGGCGCGGCGGTGCGGGCCCTGCTGGCCCGGGACGTCGACGACCAGCCCACCGGGCCCCTGGCCCTGCTGCGGGGGGCGGCCCGGTACCCGACCGCGGTGCTGGCCGCAGCGGGCGTCCCCCCCGTGGCCCGCGACGAGGTCGACCGGCGGCTCCACCCCGACGACGTCTACGCCCTGGGCCCGGCCTCGTTCCGCGACGTCCACCCCGACCTGCACGAGCCCGGCCTGGTGTGGGGGGCGGCCAAGGCCCACGTGGTGCTGGCCCGCCGCCGGCGGGAGGGCCGGCGATGACCGCGGCCCGCCACGTGGTGGCCGTCGTCCCCGACCTGATGGACCGCTCCCGCCTGCGGGCGGACGGCGTGGAGGTGACCGTGGTGCCTCCGGGGCGCCTGGCCGACGCGGTGGGCGGCGCCCGACCGGTCGACCTGGTCGTGGTGGACCTGTCGCGCCCCGGCGCTGTCGAGGCGGTGTCGGGCCTGGGGGTGCCGGTGGTCGGCTTCGCCCCCCACGTCGACGACACGCTGCTGGCCGCGGCGCGGGCGGCCGGGATCGAGGCGCTGCCCCGCTCGACCTTCTTCCGCCGCTGGCCGGCCGTCGGCCCCGCCGGGGACTGATCCGGGCGCGACGGAGGGCGGGCCCGTGCGGACCCGCCCTCCCGTCGTCGTCTCGGAGGGGGTCAGACGACCCGGACGTTCAGGGCCTCGTCGCCCTTGCGGCCGGGGCCGACCTCGAACTCGCAGGTCTGTCCCTGCTCCAGCGTGCGATAGCCATCGCCCTGGATGTTGGAGAAGTGGACGAAGACGTCGTCGCCGTCGGAGCGAGAGATGAACCCGAACCCCTTCTCGGCGTTGAAGAACTTGACGGTACCGGTGGGCACGGATGGACCTCTTTGCTTCTCTTCACGCCCACGCTCGTCGCGGGCGTCACACGAGATGCTAGGGGTTCGCGACGCTTCTGCGACCACGCCTGGGCGACCGCTCGGCGGCGGTCGTCGGGCCCCTCAGTGCGGGTCCCAGGCGTCGTCGTCGTCGGCCAGCGCGTCGACCTCGGGAGCCAGCTTCCCGGCCGCCAGGTCGGCCACGGTGGTGTGCTCCAGCACGGCCCGCAGGTTGGCCCGCACCGCGATCCACATGCGCTGCAGCGAGGCCAGGTCACCCGGGTAGGCGAGGGTCTCGGGGCGCTCGCCCCGCACGTCGGCCAGGGGGCCCTCGACGGCCCGGATCACGTCGGCCACGGTGACCTCGTCGGCCGGGCGGGCCAACCGGTAGCCCCCCACCGCCCCCCGCTGGCTGGCCACCACCTCGGCCCGCTTCAGGTCGGCCAGGATCGACTCCAGGAACTTGGGGGGGATGCTGCCCTGGGCGGCCAGGGCGTGGGCCTTGACCGGCTCCGGGCGGCCCCCCTCCGCGGTGGCCGCGGCCCGGGCCAGGGCGACGACGGCCCGCACCGCGTAGTCGACCTTGGCGGTGGTGCGCATGGCCGCCGATCTTGGCAGCCCCTCTGTAGCCTCGCCTCATGCCGGAGCGCCTCGTGGTCATCGGCGGGGACGCCGCGGGGATGGCGGCCGCGTCGCAGGCCCGACGCCTCCGGGCCGACCTCGACATCGTGGCCCTGGAGCGCGGCACCCGCACCAGCTACTCGGCCTGCGGCATCCCCTACCTGGTGGCCGGCGACGTCGACGGTCCCGACGCGCTGGTGGCCCGCACGCCCGAGGAGTTCCGCCACCAGCACCGCATCGACGTGCGCCTCCGCCACGAGGCCGTGGCCATCGACCTCGACACCCGCGCCGTCGAGGTGCGCGACCTCGAGCGCGACCGCACGTTCCGCCTCGGGTTCGACCAGCTGGTGCTGGGCACCGGGGCCCACCCCATCCGCCCCGACCTGCCCGGCATCGACCAGCCGTGGGTGAGGGGGGTGCAGACCGTGGACGACGGCGTCCACCTGTTGGCCCAGGCCCGGGAGCTGGGGTGCCGCGACGTGGTCGTGGTGGGCGCCGGCTACATCGGGCTGGAGATGGCCGAGGCCTTCGTCCGCTGGGGGGCCAAGGTCACCCTGGTCGAGGCCAACGAGGGCCCCATGGCCCGCACCCTGGACGCCGACATGGGCCAGCGGCTGGTGGGCCAGGTCCGGGCCCTGGGGATCGACTGCCGGTTCGGCCAGGCCGTCGAGGCCTTCGAGCCCGGCCGGGTGGTGACCTCCGAGGGGCCGGTGCGGGCCGACCTGGTGGTGCTGGGCCTGGGCGTCGCCCCCGCCAGCGAGCTGGCGACGCAGGCCGGCCTGATCCTCGGGTCGCGGGGGAGCGTGCGGGTCAGCCGCCGGCAGGGCACCAGCGCCGAGGGGGTGTGGGCCGCCGGTGACTGCGCCGAGACGTACCACCGGGTGTCGCAACGGCGCATCCACGTCGCCCTGGGCACGGTGGCCAACAAGACCGGCCGCGTCGCCGGGGTGAACATCGGGGGCGGCTACGCCACCTTCCCCGGCGTGGTGGGCACGGCCATCACCAAGGTGTGCGGGACCGAGGTGGCCCGCACCGGCCTGTCGACGGCCGAGGCCGAGCGGGCCGGGTTCGGCGTGGTCTCCACCCTGGTCGAGACCACCACCCGGGCCGGCTACCTGCCCGACGCCGAGCCCATGGCGGTCAAGGCCGTGGCCGAGCGGGGGACCGGCCGCCTCCTCGGCCTCCAGGTGGTCGGCGGGCGAGGGTCGGCCAAGCGCATCGACACCGCGGCCACGGCCATCACCGCCGGCATGACCGTCCACGACGTGGTGGAGCTCGACCTGGCCTACGCCCCGCCCTTCTCCTCCGTGTGGGACCCCGTCCAGGTCGCGGCCCGGGCCGTGGCCCGCCAGGTGTAGGGGTGCGCCGTCATCGGGCCGAAACGCGGGGGCGACGGCGTGGAAACATGCTGACGCCAACCTGTCGAACCTGATGGACGCCGCCCCCGCCCCGACCGACCCCACCGTGCTCGACGGCTCGGCGGTGCTGGGCTCCGGCCTGCGGGGCGCGGCCCTGGTCGAGGCGTGGACGGCCGCCGTCGACCGGTGGGTGGCTGCCCTCTTCGCCCGGGCTGTGGGCTCCCAGGACCCGGGCGGGACCCCGCCCTCCGGGGTCGCCCTGGTGGCCATCGGGGGCTACGGCCGGGGCCAGCTCTGCCCGGGCAGCGACCTCGACCTGCTCCTGCTCCACTCCCGGGCCGTCGACGTGGAGCCCATCGCCGATGCCCTCTGGTACCCCATCTGGGACGCCGGGGTGAAGCTGGGCCACTCCGTGCGCACCCCCCGCGAGGCGCTGGCCCTGGCCGCTGAGGACCTCGACACCGCCACCGCCCTGCTCGACGTGCGGGGCCTGGCCGGCGACCGGGCGCTGGCCGACGGGCTGGGCCGCGAGGCCGCGGCCCAGTGGGAGAAGCGGGGCAAGCGGTGGCTGGCCCGCCTGGCCGACTCGGTCGACCAGCGCCACAGCCGATCCGGCGAGGTGGCCTTCCTGCTGGAGCCGGACCTGAAGCTGGGCCGGGGCGGCCTGCGGGACGTGCACGCCGTGCGCTGGGCCGAGCGGGCCCGCCAGGTGCTCCTCGACGACGACCACGGCACCTTCGACGCCGCCGAGGCCGACCTCCTGGCCGTGCGGACCGAGCTCCACCGGGTCACCGGGCGGGCCTCGGACGTGCTCACCCTCGACCAGCAGGACGCGGTGGCCGACGCCCTGGCCGTGGACGGCGGAGCCGACGGGCTCATGGCCATGGTGGCGGCGCGGGGCCGCACCATCGCCTGGCGGTCGGACGAGACGTGGCACCGGGTGCGGGCCATGCTGGCCGGCCCCGGGTGGTCCATGGGGGGCCGGCCCCGGGCCATCGAGGACGGCCTGCTGCTGCGCGACCGCGAGGTCCACCTCACGGCCGAGGCCGACCCGGCCGCCGATCCGGCCGTCGCCCTGCGGGCCGCGGCCGCCGCCGCCCGCCTCGACACCCGCATCGACCGGGCATCGCTGGACCGGCTGGCGGCCGAGACCGCGCCCTTCGGCGACCCCTGGCCCGACGGCGCCCGTGACGCCCTGGTGGCCCTGCTCTCGGCCGGCCCGGCGGCGGTGCGCCAGGTCGAGGCCCTCGACCAGCTCGGCATCTGGCTGCGCCTCCTGCCCGAGTGGGCGCCGGTCCGCAACCGCCCGCAGCGCAACGCCTACCACACCTACACCGTCGACCGGCACCTGCTGGAGGCGGCGGCCGGGGCCGCGGCCCTGGCCGGGACGGTGGACCGCCCCGACCTGTTGGTGCTGGGGGCCCTGCTCCACGACATCGGCAAGGGCCGGCCCGGCGACCACACCGAGGTGGGCATGGAGCTGGTGGCCGGGCTGGGGCCCCGCATGGGCCTCGACACCGACGACACCGCCACCCTGGTGGCCATGGTCGAGCACCACCTGCTGCTGCCCGACGTGGCCACCCGGCGCGACCTCGACGACCCGGCCACGGCCGAGGCCATCGCGGCCAAGGTGGGCTCGCTGCGCACCCTGCGCCTGCTCCACGGCCTGACCGTGGCCGACTCGCAGGCCACCGGCCCGGCGGCGTGGGGCGGGTGGAAGGCGGGCCTGGTGGCCACGCTGGTCGAGCGGGCGGCCGTGGCCCTGGGAGCCGAGCCCTCCGGGCCCACCACCCTTCCGTTCCCCAGCGCCGAGCACCGGGCCCTGCTGGCCGGGGCCACCGAGGTGGTCCGGGGCGAGGGCGACGTCCTGACCGTCGTGGCCCGCGACCGGCCCGGCCTGTTGCGCCGGGTGGCCGGGGCGGTGGCCCTCCACGGCCTCGGGGTGCGCTCGGTGGAGGCGGTGTCCTCCGACGACGGCTGGGCCCTGGAGCGGATCTGCCTGGAGCCGCCGGGCGACGAGCCCGTCCCCTGGCCCCGGGTGGTGGCCGACGTGGAGGCCGCGGTGGCCGGCCGCCTGGCCCTGCGGGCCCGCCTGGCCGACCGCCAGCGCACCCACCGGCCCTTCGGCCGGCTGCGCAGCGCCCGGCCCCAGGCCCCCGAGGTCCGGGTCGACAACGCCGCCTCCCGCGACGCCACGGTGCTGGAGGTGCACGCCACCGACGCCCCCGGCGTGCTGGAGCGGATCTGCCGGGCCATGGCCGAGATGGACCTCGACGTGCGCTCGGCCAAGGTCCAGACCCTCGGCGACCGCGTGGTCGACGCCTTCTACGTGCGCGACGCCTCGGGGGGCAAGATCACCGACCCCTCCTACCTGGACGAGATCGAGCGGGCTCTCCTCCACGCCCTGGACGCCGGGTGACCGGGCCCGGCGCGGGCGGCGACCCGGAGCGACGGCGATAGGTTCCCGGGATGGACCGGCAGCCCCCGTCCGAGGTCGACCTGCTGCGCTGGAGCGAGGCCCTGGCCGGCATCGCCCGGACCGGCCTGGGCTTCACCGAGAGCACCTACGAGCGGGAGCGCTTCGAGGAGGTGCTGGCCGTGGCGGCCGACATCCACCACGCCGCCGGCCACCCGTTCGATCCCTCCCAGCTGGTGATGGAGTGGATGAAGCAGGTGGGCTCGGGCGTGCCCGGCTACGTCACCCCCAAGGTGGCGGTGGGGGCGGTGGTGGGCGACGACGAGGGCCGCATCCTCCTGGTCCAGCGAGCCGACTCCGGGGTGTGGCTGTACCCGACGGGGTGGGCCGACATCGGCTACTCGCCCTCCGAGGTGGCCCGCAAGGAGGTCCACGAGGAGACCGGCATCGAGTGCGAGGTCGAGCGCCTCATCGCCTGCTTCGACGGCATGCGCCAGGGCTTCAGCCGGGTGCCGCTGTACTCCCTGGTGTTCCACTGCCGGGCCACCGGCGGCACCCTGGAGGCCCACCCCCTGGAGTGCGCGGACGTGGGCTGGTTCGGGCGCCACGAGATGCCCGGCCCACTGGCCGGAGCCGACCGGTGGGCCGACATGGCCTTCGCCGCCATCGCCGGCCAGCCCCTGGAGACCTGGTTCGACAGTCCCCGCGACCCGCCCTGGCACCCGGGCCCCGAGGGCCCCTGAGGTCCGGGCTCAGGCCCGGCCGAGGATGTCGACCAGGGCCTCGACCACGTCCAGCCGGCCCCCGGAGCGCTCCCACGCTCGGCCCAGGTCGTCGCGGTCGATTTGGCCGGAGGCGTCGGGCGGCTGGCCCAGGCGCGCCGTGACCAGGCCCACCAGCACCTCCTCGTCGACCTCGTCGCCGTAGGCGGGGGCGGCCTCCAGGCCGGACCAGGCCTCGGCCGGGTCGACGGGCGGCGGGGTGCCGGCGGCCAGGGCGGCCACCACCCGGGGGAACAGCTCGTGGCTGATCACGGCGCTGGGCCGGGCGAAGTCGGGCCGGGGGTGGAGCCGCCACTCGATGGGCATGCCCCCGGGCCCGTCGCCCCGCAGCCACACCTGGCTGCCGTTGGCGTAGCTGTCATCGGGGATGCCGAGGTGCCCCTCGAGGGCCTGGACCAGCTCGGGTCGCAGGCGCCAGACGCAGGTGGCCACGGTCGCCATGGGCCGCACGCTACGCCGGACCCGGCCGTGGCCCGGGGACCGCGTCGGGTGGTGGCCGGGCCACGCCATGGGAGCCGGGACCGAGAGGCAGGCCCCCAGGGGGCTCCGGTAGGTTCCGGCCGATGCCCTACGACCGGTTGTCACCCCAGGACTCCGTGTTCCTCCACGTCGAGGACGACCACCAGCCGCTCCACGTCGGCGCCCTGGCCTACTTCGAGGCCGGGCCCCTCCTGGACGCCGAGGGACGCTTCGACCTGCCCCGGGTGCGGCGGCGCATCGAGTCCCGCCTGCACCTGGTGCCCCGGTTCCGCAAGCGGATCATGAAGGTGCCCTTCGACCAGGGCCGGCCCATCTGGGTCGACGACGAGAACTTCGACCTCGCCTACCACGTGCGGCTCACCGCCATCCCCGCCCCGGGGTCCGAGGCCCAGCTCAAGCTGCTGATGGACCGGATCCAGGCCCAGATGCTCGACCGCCGCCGGCCCCTGTGGGAGATCTGGTTCGTCGAGGGCGTCTCCGACGACCGGGTGGCGCTCATCCAGAAGACCCACCACGCCCTCATCGACGGCGTGTCCGGCATCGACGTGGCCACCGTGCTGCTCGACCTGGAGCCCGACACCTCCGACGTGGCCCCCGAGCCGTGGACGCCCGAGCCCGCCCCCGACCCGTCCGCCCTGCTGGTCGACAGCCTGGTCGAACGGGCCGTGGAGCCGGCCGAGCTGGTGCGCTCGGTGCGGGCCGCGGTGCGGGTGCCCCAGCAGGCGGTCGAGCGGGTGGGCCAGGTGGCCCGCACCGTCCTCGACCTGACCCGCACCACGCCCTCGGCCCCCTGGAACGTGCCGGTCACGCCCCACCGCCGCTTCGAGCCGGCCCGCGTCGACCTGGTGCGGGCCAAGGCGGTGCGGCGGGCGGCCGCGGCCCGGGGCGCGGACCTGGCCACCACCACCCTCAACGACGTCGTCCTGACCGCCTGCGCCGGGGCCATCCGGGCCTACCTCCAGGCGCGGGGCGACGCCGTCTCCCCCGAGCTGGTGTACCGGGCCATGGTGCCGGTCTCGGTCCGCGACGTGTCCGAGCAGATGGCCCTGGGCAACCGGGTGTCCATGATGACCGCCGACCTGCCGGTGGGCGAGCCCGACCCGCTGGAACGCCTCCGCTTCGTCCACGCCCACATGGCCAGCCGCAAGGACATGGGCACGGCGGTGGGGGCCGACACGCTGATGGAGCTCAGCGGCTACGCCCCGCCCACCCTGCTGGCCCTGGGCTCCCGCCTGGCCGTGCGGGCCATGCCCCTCAACACCGTGATCACCAACATCCCGGGCCCCCAGTTCCCGCTGTACTGCCTGGGGTCCCGGATGCTGGAGGCCTTCCCCTACGTCTGCGTGGTGGACGGCATGGCCATGATCATCGCCGTCATCTCCTACGACGGGACCCTGTCCTTCGGGCTCTCCGGCGACCGCAGCGCGGTGCCCGACCTGCACGCCCTGGCCGAGGGGGTCGAGATCGCCTTCTCCGACCTGGAGACGGCCCTGGGCCTGGCCCCGGCCCCGGCGCCGGCCGCACCCCGGAAGGGCACCCCGGCCGCCGGCCCCCCGACCGACCCCCGGAGAGCGGCGGCCAAGGCGAGCAAGGCCACCAAGGCCAGCAAGAGCACCAAGGCGACCAAGAGCACCGAGGCCACCAAGAGCGCCGAGGCCACCAAGAGCACCAAGGCGACCAAGGCCACCAAGGCGGGCAAGGCGTCCGGCCCGGCCAAGGCCCCCAGGGCGGCGAAGGGGGCGGCCCGATCGGGGGCGACGCGTCGCCCGGCGACCGGGGGCCGGCGGGCGACCGGCGGGGCCAGGAAGTCCTCGGGCCGGTGACGGCCTGGCCGCCGGCCCACGAGTTGGCCGACGCCGTCCGCTCCGGGGCCCGGTCGGCCCGCCAGGTCACCGAGGAGGCCCTGGCTGCCGTCGAGGCCGGCAACGGGGCCCTGGGGGCGTTCGTGGTCGTGGCCCCCGACCTGGCCCGGGCCGCGGCCGACGCCGTCGACGCCACCGTGGCCGCCGGGCAGGACCCGGGCCCCTTGGCCGGCGTGCCCATCGGGGTCAAGGACCTGGAGGACTGCGTCGGGCTGCCCACCTCCCACGGCTCCCGCCCCTTCCAGGGCCGGCCGCCGGTGGCCGTGGACTCCATCCACGTGGCCCGGTTGCGGGCCGCGGGGGCCGTCCCGCTGGGCAAGACCGCGGCCCCCGAGTTCGGCACCCTGAGCTGGACCCGGACCAAGGCCTGGGGCACGGCCCGCAACCCGTGGGACACCCGCCTCACCCCCGGGGGCTCGTCGGGCGGCTCGGCCGCGGCGGTGGCCGGCGGGCTGGTGCCCCTGGCCACGGCCAGCGACGGCGGGGGCTCGACCCGCAGCCCGGCCGGCTTCTGCGGCCTGGTGGGCCACAAGGCCAGCTTCGGCCGCATCCCCGACCACCGACCCACCGGCTCCATGACCTCGGTGGTCGGCGCCCTGGCCACCACCGTGCGCGACGCCGCCCGCCACCTCGACGTGGCCGCCGGGCCGGACCCCCGCGACCGCTCCTCGCTGCCCGCCCCGGGCCTCTCCTACGAGGAGGCCATCGACGCGCTCGACGTGGCCGGCCTGCGGGCCCGGTGGTCGACCGACCTGGGCTTCGCCGCCGTCGACCCCGAGGTGGCGACCGTGGCCCGGGCCGCGGCCGACGCGCTGGCCGAGGCCGGGGGGCTGGTCCTGGACGAGGAACCGGTCACCCTGACCGACCCGGTCCGCACCTGGCTCACCGGCGGGGCCCTGGACATGTGGCTGGCCCTGGAGGACGACATGTGGCCGGCGGTGGCCGACGACCTCACCCTCTACTCCCGCCGGGCCCTGGAGCAGACGGCCGAGCTCCCCATCCCCCGCCTGGTGGCGCCGGCCCGGCGCCGGGCGGTGCTGGAACGGGAGGTGGCGGCCCTCTTCACCGAGGTCGACGTGCTGCTCACCCCGACGACGGCCGTGCCCGCCTTCGTGGCCGAGGGCCCGCCACCGGCGGAGATCGCCGGCCGGGCCGTCCACCCGGCCATGGCCACCCCCTTCACCATGGTGGCCAACCTGTGCTGGAACCCGTCCACCTCGGTGCCGGCCGGGCGCACCGCGGCCGGTCTGCCCGTGGGGTTGATGGTCACCACCCGCCACCACCGTGACGACGTGGCCCTCCGCCTGACCCGGGTCCTGGAGCAGGCCCGCCCCTGGCCCCGCACCGCAGCCGACGCCTGACCCGGCCCGGGGGCGCGCCCTCGGTTCAGCGGCGGGGGCGCACGGGGGGAGGCCGGTGGGGGCGCGACGGCGGCGACCCGGCCCGGCTCCGGCGCGCCCGGACCGCCGGGTCCTGGCCGTAGTAGGCCCGGAGCAGGGCGTAGAGCTGCGGCCGGTCGGCCTGGAGCTCCACCGGCCGGCAGAAGAAGACCTCCGTGGCCACCGCGAACATCTCGCCCGGGTTGGTGGCCGCGTAGGCGCTCAGCAGGCGGCAGCCCACCCCGGCGCGCAGGGCCACCAGTTCCCGGGACCACACCTCGATCCAGCGGTCGCGGGGCACGTCCTCGGGCAGGGGCGGGGTGCCGTCGGCCACGTGGTCGATCAGGTCGAGGACGTGGGCGAACTCGTGGAGGACCACGTCGTGGCCCCACTCCGGCCGGCGGGCGTTGGCTCGGGCCGTGTCCCAGGCCAGCAGGATCGGGCCCCGGTGCTGGGTCTGGCCCAGGAGGGGGAGGGCCCCGTCGATCACCGTGCCCGCCGGCCCGGGGTAGCCCCGGGTGTGGCGGGTCATGGTGGTGGGGTGGACGATGATGGCCCCGATGTCGTCGTAGAGCCCCAGCCCCAGCTCCAGCACCAGCAGGGAGGCCTGGGCCGCCAGCACGGTGCGGATCTCGTCGGTCAGGGAGAAGCCGTGGGCCGCCTCCCAGCGCTTGGTGGTGAGCAGCTCCTCCATCAGGTCGGCCAGGCGGGCCCGTTCGTCGTCGTCGAGCAACTGCCAGTGCGCGACGGAGCGTTCCACGATGCCGGTCCACCCGTCGGGGAGGCCGGGGCGCGCCCGACGCCACCAGCTCACGGCCCGGTCGGCCCGGGGTGCGGGGGTGGTCGTGTCCGCTGCACCCCCCCAGTGTCGCAGCCCGGCGCGGTGGCCCGGCCTCGCCATCGTCCAGGGGGATGGCGACGGCGAGGCCGGGAGATCGGCGGCTGAGGGTCGGCGCCCGCCCGGGGACGGGCGCCGACCCGGGTCCGGCGAGTCAGGCCGCCCGGGGGGCGGCGGGGGCCGGGGCCTGGCGGGCCTCGACCCGGCGGATGAGGTCCTCGGCCACGTCGACGCGGCGCTCGGCCAGGTCGAGCTCGGTCCGGGCGTTGCGCACGGCGTCGTCGTGGCCGACCCGGTAGGAGAGGCTGGCCAGGATCTGGGGGAGGGGGAAGCGAGCCATGGACGGACCGTACGCTCGCTCTGTTGCCGGCGGCCGTCGCCCGCGTTGCCAGGGCGCGACCATCACCTGAAGCAAGTGTGTCGCCCGACCTCCGGCGGGGGCCCGGCGCGGCCAGGGTCCGCCGCCAGGGCAGGGCCGGTAACGTCGCCCCGTGTGACGCCGCCCGACGCCCCTGCCGACGCCGCCCCACCACCACCCGTCGAGGTGCGGGAGGTGACCGACGGGGCCGAGGTGCCGGGCCTGGTGCCTGCCTTCGCCCGCCTGGTGCCGCAGCTGTCGCGGTCGGCCCCGGCCCCCGACGAGGCGGTGCTGGGTGAGATCGTGGCCTCCCCGGCCACCCACCTCCTGGTGGCGACCGACGGCCACGACGGCACCGTCCTGGGCTCCCTGACCCTGGTGGTGTTCCGCATCCCCACCGGCCTGCGGGCCTGGATCGAGGACGTGGTGGTCGACGGCGAGGCCCGGGGTCGGGGGGTGGGCGAGGCCCTCAACCGGGCCGCCCTGGCCCGGGCCGCCGAGCGGGGCTGCCGCACCGTCGACCTCACCAGCCGCCCCACCCGCGAGGTGGCCAACCGCCTCTACCGGCGCCTCGGCTTCGAGCCCCGCGACACCAACGTGTACCGCTTCGACCTCTAACAGCGCTCGATGGAGCGTCTGACGCCAGGCGCGGGGCACCCGCCTTTGATGGCTTCCGCACGTGCCAGCACGATGGCTAGTACGCAGATATGCTTACGACGTGAAGATCGACCACCTGGTCCGCGGAGCCAAGGACGCCTCGGGGCTCCCCGTGCGGAGCTTGGCTGCCGCGGCTGGGGTCGCGGGGTCGACCATCACTCGCATTCAGGCCGGCGAGGTGGACCCATCCATCGGCACGCTGGCCCGGATCGTTGACGCGGCCGGCTACGAGCTGCGGATCGAGGCCATCCGTCGTGGTGCCGCGCCGCGCCCCTCCCTGGCCGACACGGCTGACGCCTGGGCGAACCGCAAGGGCCGGCTCCGGCTGGACTGGACCCGTTGGCGACTCCTGCTCGACCAGCTGGCGCTCCACCCGAAGCTGGTCCCCGAGGCGATCTATCGGACGCCTTGGCCAACCGGCGAACCGGTCGTCGACGCCCTCCTGGCCGCCGTGGCCGAGAAGCTGGCCGATGACGCCGGGCTGCCCCGTCCGGCGTGGACCGAGGCGGTCCCGAGCCTCGATGAGCCGTTCCGGCCCCCGACCGCTCGCGCCGCGCCCGGCCGTGGTGTTCCCGCACAGCTGGCGGCCAGGGGGTTGATGATCGACGTTGAGAGCCTGTGGCGAGATCGAGGGAGCATCGGTGTCTGACCAGCCGCTCGACGCCACGATGATCAGGGGGTACATCAGGGAGGTCGCCGACGAACTTCCAGGCGCCGGCCCACCGCGGACCCTGATCGTGGTCGGCGGCGCGCTGTTGGCGCTCATGGGGTTACGTGGTGCCACCCGGGACGTCGACAGCATCGAGCGACTCGATGATGACCTCGAGGCGGCGGTCGCTCGCGTCGGCCGCCGCCATGACCTGGCGCGCCGGTGGCTCAACGACGCGGCAGCTGGCTTCCGGCCGGCCACCTTCCAACCAGACGAGTGTGAGGTGCTGCTGGAGCACCCAGCCCTCCGGGTGCTCGGAGCGCCGCCGAACCAGATCTTCCTCATGAAGCCCAACGCCGCACGAGCAACGGACACCGACGATCTGGAAGCGATCTGGCCCCTGTGCTCGTACGCGTCGCCCGAGGCCGCGGTCGACTGGCCTGCGCCGGCAACGTGGACCCCGCCATCGCCAACACCTCGTGCAGCGGGGTGCCCCAGGAGCGCCTGGAGTTCTCCACCATCTTCGGGGCCGTCGACGGGCGGGCCACCGCCGCGGTGCCGGTGGAGGAGGAGGCCGGCTCCAGCGGCCGGACCCCCGTGGCCGACAGCGCCGGGACCGGGCCCTACGCCGACTGGCGCCCCCGCCGCGAGTACGAGATGGCGGCCAAGGTGGTCTGGCGGGGCCAGGTCTACGAGGCCAAGTGGTGGAACGTGGGCGCCCAGCCCGACGCGCCGGTGGAGGACGAGTGGGACGCGCCGTGGCGCATCGTCGGGCCCGTGCTCCCCACCGACCGCCCGGTGGAAGCCACCCTGGTGAAGCTGCCCGACGGGACCTTCCCCACGTGGACGTCGCGGGGCACCTACGAGGCCGGTGACCGGGTCCTGCACCGGGGCGTGGCCTACCGGGCCAAGTGGTGGACCCAGGGCGACGACCCCACTGCGGACGTGGACAACACGTGGCAGAGCTCGTGGGAGCCCCTGCCGGCCTCGGCCGTCCCCCCGCCCCGGGAGGGTGCCGTCGAGGAGCCCGACCGTGAGGGGTCCGAGGTGCCGGTGCCGGCCGACGAGGTGGCGGCCCCGGCGGGTGCCGGGCTGACACCGTCCCCGGCGCCCGCTCCGGCGGGCGCCGCGACGCGGTGCTCCGGGCCGTGGCGCGCAGATCCGGCAAGGTCTGGTGCGGTAGACGGGACGGGTCACAGAACGTTGGACCACAAACAAAAGCGGAACCCATCATGTGGATCAGGCGACGAGCTCACCGGGCCCCCGACCGGGGTGCGCGGCGTAGGCGGAGAGAGTCGAGCGGCATCGCCGCGGTGCTCATCGTGGGGGCGCAGATCGCCCGCGGCTTCGGTGGGCCACCCACCCCGGGCCCGGCCCCCGGCCGGTCCCGGCTCCTCGGCCGGTAGGGCCGACCTCCCGTCCCGGGCTCGGCCCCGGGAGCCCGCCGGCTTTCGAGCCCGGGCCGCGCACCGACCATGATGGGCGGCCGTGGGCGACGTGGAGACGACCGGGGCGGGCCAGGCCGAGCCGGCGGGACCGCCGGCCCGCCTGAGCGTCCTGCGGGAGCCCATGTGGGTGCTCGGCTTCGTGATGCTCATGGACGAGATCGACAAGAACATCATCCGGGGCCTCATCTACCCCCTGCAGCGCGAGTTCGGGGTCGGTGACTTCGGCATCGGCCTGCTGATCTCCCTGGGACTGCTGTTCAACGGCCTGGTCACCGTGCCCGCCGGCTACCTGGCCGACCGGTGGCACCGGACCCGCTCCATCGGCCAGACCGTGGTGGGCTGGTCGGTCCTCTCCGGGGCCGGCGCCCTCTCCCTCAACTTCGGGATGCTGGTGGCCCTGCGTTCGGCCCTGGGCTTCGGCCAGGCCGTCACCGAGCCCTCGGCGGCCAGCCTCATCGGCGACCACTACCCGGTCGAGAAGCGGGGCCGGGCCTTCTCCATCCAGCAGGTCATGCTGCTGCTGGGCACCGGGCTGGGCGTCCTGCTGGGCGGCATCCTGGGCGAGACGGTGGGGTGGCGCTGGGCCCTGGTGGTGGTGGCCCTGCCCGGCCTGCTGGTCGCCCTGCTGGTGTTCCGGATGCGGGAGCCCAAGCGGGGCACCGCCGACCGCCTGGGCCTGGGCGAGGGCGACCTGGCCATCGAGCACGCCGAGGAGCACGTCGACCTGTTCGAGAACGGCTTCTGGGCCTTCTGCAAGGACATGGTCTCGGGCCTGCGGGCCGACATGCGGACCATCATGGACATCCGCACCATGCGCTACTCCCTGGTCGGGGTGGCGGCCCTGCTGTTCACCGTCACCGCCATCGCCGTGTGGCTGCCGCAGTACTACATCCGCCACATGGGCGTGGCCCCGGGGGCCGGTGAGGTGTGGTTCGGGGCCCTGGCCATCGTGGGCGGCGTCCCCGGCGTGCTCCTGGGCGGCCGGGTGGCCGACCGCTACGCCACCAAGATCAAGGGCGGCCGCCTGGCCCTGCCGGCCATCTTCCTGTTCATCGGCACCGGCCTGTTCACCGCCTCCTACGCCCTGGAGACCACCCGGACCGAGATCGTGGCCCCGCCGGCGGTGTGCGCCGAGGTGGCCCAGGTGGCCAACGCCGGGGGCGACCCCGACCCCGAGGACGAGATGGACTGCCGCGACCACGAGGTCGAGCAGCCCGGCTCCGACCTGGTGGCCTACGGGTCGATCGAACGGCCCGAGTTCACGCCCGGGGTGTTCTTCCCGGCCTACGGCATGCAGCTCCTGGGGCTGTTCGTGGTGTGCATGGCCATCCCCGGCCTGCGGGCCGGGCTCACCGACGCCCTGCCGGCCCACCTGCGGGGGGCCGGGTTCGGGGCCTTCAACCTCATCGCCGTGGTCTTCGGCCAGGCCGCGGCGCCGTTCATCGTGTCGTGGCTGTCGGCCAGCTTCGACAGCAACCTGCGCACCGCCTTCCTGCTGGTGTCCCCGCTGTCGTTCATCGGGGCCGCGGTGCTGTTCCGGGCCCGGCGCTTCCTGGACGAGGACATGAACAAGATCATGATGGCGGTGCTGACCGCCATGCAGGAGGAGCGGGAGCGCCTCACCGCGTCCCACGAGCCCGACGCCGACCCCGCCCCCTGACCGTCCGGGCCCCGCCGACCACCCTCCGGGCCCCCGATCGGCGCCACCAGGCATCCACCGGGCTGTCACACCCCCTCCGTACTCTCGTTCGCCATGAGGGTCCTGCACACCTCCGACTGGCACCTGGGCCGGGTCTTCCACGGCGCGCCGCTGCTGGGCGACCAGCGCCGGGCCCTCACCCGGGTGGTCGACATCGCCCGGGCCGCCGCCGTCGACGTGGTGGTGGTGGCCGGCGACGTGTACGACCGGGCCATCCCCCCGGCCGACGCCGTCGACCTGTTGGGCGACGTGCTGGGCGAGCTGCGGGCCACCGGGGCCGTGGTGGTGGC
Organism: Acidimicrobiales bacterium; assembly: GCA_035630295.1. Lineage (NCBI taxonomy): Bacteria > Bacillati > Actinomycetota > Acidimicrobiia > Acidimicrobiales > Acidimicrobiales bacterium. The sequence goes on from DASQKY010000003.1 coordinate 29,696, forward strand.
CATCACCGGCAACCACGACTCGCCCAACCGGGTGGGGGCGCTCGATCCGCTGCTCCGGGCCGGGGGCGTGACCCTGCGCGGCCGGTTCGACCCGGCCGCCCCGGTGGTGGTCCCGGCCACCGACGGCGGTCCTGACCTGGTGGTGCACCCGGTGCCCTACCAGGAGCCCCTGGCCGCCGGGGCCGAGCAGGGGGCCGCCCCTCCGGGCCGCCGCACCACCCAGCACGACGTGATGGCCTGGGCCCTCGACGCGGTGCGGGCCGACCTGGCCGCCCGGGGCCCGGTGCGGTCGGTGGTGGTGGCCCACGCCTTCGTGGCCGGTGCCGCCCCGTCCGACAGCGAGCGGGAGCTGAGCGTGGGCGGGGTCGATCGGGTGCCGCTCGACGTGTTCGACGGCATCACCTACACCGCTCTCGGCCACCTGCACCGCCCCCAGGCCCCGGCCGAGGGCCTGGCCTACTCGGGCTCGCTGCTGCCCTACTCGTTCTCCGAGACCCAGCCCTCGTCGGTCCGCCTGGTCGACCTGGCCCCCGACGGCACCGTCGCGGGCGAGGTCGTGCCCCTGGGGGTGGAGCGGCCCGTCGTCACCCTGGAGGGCCGGTTGGAGGCCCTGCTGGCCGACCCGGCCCACCGGGCCGCCGAGGGGGCGTGGGTGCGGGCCCGCCTCACCGACGAGGTCCTGCCCCGCCACGCCATGGACCGCCTGCGCGACCGCTTCCCCCACGCCGTGGTGCTGGAGCACCGGGCCCCGGCCGCGGGGGCCGGGCCGGCCGACATCCGCCACCGGGCCGACGAGGTCACCGACCTCGACCTGGCCCTGGCCTTCCTGGGCCAGCAGCTGGGTCGGCCGGCGGCCGACGACGAGGCCGCCCTCCTGGCCGCCGCCTTCGCGGCGGTGGCCGCCGGCCGGCAGGAGCGCCCCCTGGTCCCCGTGGCCGCGGCCGGCGGCGGCCCGGGCGATGGTGTCGGGGCCGCCGGGGCGGTGGCGTGAGGCCGCTGCGCCTGGAGGTCGAGGCGTTCGGCCCCTTTGCCACGTCGCAGGTCGTCGACTTCGCCGCCCTGGGCGACGCCGGCCTGTTCCTCATCTGGGGCCCCACCGGGGCGGGCAAGAGCTTTCTGCTCGACGCCCTGTGCTTCGCCCTCTACGGCGAGACGGCGGGCGACCGCCCCGTGCCCCGGCTCCACTCCGACCACGCCCGGGGCGCCACCCCCCGGGTGGAGCTGCGGTTCCGGCTGGGGGCCGACGAGTGGTGCGTGCGCCGGGAGGCCCCCCGCTGGCGCACCCGGCGGGACGGCACCGCGGCCCAGGCCGCCACCAAGGCGGTGCTGGAGCGCCGGGCCGGGGGCGGGGTCGACGTGGTGGCCACCAAGGTCACCGACGTGAACCGCCTCCTGGCCGAGCGGATCGGCCTGTCGCTGGCCGAGTTCCGCCGGGTGGTGGTCCTGCCCCAGGGCCGCTTCGAGCAGGTGCTGCGGGCCACCTCGGCCGAGCGGGAGGACCTGCTCAAGTCCCTCTTCGGCACCACGCTGTTCGAGGACGTGGCCCGCCACCTCGACGACGCGGCCCGGGCCGAGGCCCGGGCCATCGGCCAGGCAGAGCACGAGCAGGACATGCGGCGCCGGACGGCCGTGGCCGAGATGCGGCGCCTGGCCGCCGACCTGGCCCCCTCCGCCGGCCGGCTCGACGGGCTGCTCGGCCCCGAGCTCACCGACCCGCCGGCCACCGACATCCCGGTCGACCAGCGCGCCCTCGACCGGTGGGCCGCGGCCCTCGACACGGCCTACCGGGCCGTTGCCGCCCAGGCCGAGGGGGCCGAGGCCGAGGTCGAGGGGGCCCGGGCCGAGGCCGGGCGGGACGCCGACGCCGCAGCGCGCTGGGACGAGCGCGCCGCCCTCAGCGCCCGGGCCGCCGAGCTGGCCACCCGGGCCCCGGCCCTGGCCGCCTCGCGCCAGCACCTGCGGCGGGCCGAGAGCGCGGCCCGGCTCCGGCCCGTGGTGGCCGCCGCGGCCCGCACCGCGGCCGAGCGCGACGAGACCGGGCGGGCCGTCGTGGCCGCCGCCGAGCGCCTGGCCGGGGCGTGGGCATCGGTGCCCGTGGCCCTTCCCGACCCCCTCGACGGCCACCCCCTCGACGGCCCGGAGCTGGCCACGGTGGACGACGCCTGGTTGCGAGCCGCGGCCGAGGCCGTCGTCCGGCGCACCGGCGAGGTGGGACGGGCCGCGGCCGCCGCGGCCCGGGCCCAGGAAGCCGGCCGGCGGGCCGAGCGGGCCGGGCACGACATGGAGAGCCGCACCGCCCGGGCTGCCGGGTTCACGGCCCGGGCCGCGGCCACCGAGGCCGAGATCGACCAGGCCCAGCGGGCCGTGGCCGCGGCCGAGGCCGCCTCGGCCCGGGCCGAGGGGCTGAAGGCCGATGTGTGGCGGCTGGCCCGCTGGTCGGCCGCGGCCCGCCGCCTGCCGGCGGCCGACGAGGCCGTGGCCGAGGTGAAGGACCGGGTCACGGCCCGGACCGCGGCCGAGGCCGAGGCCCGCCTGGCCTTCGCCACGGCCCGCCAGGCCCAGGTCGAGGGCATGGCCGCCGAGCTGGCCCAGGGGCTGCGCCCCGGCCAGGCGTGCCCCGTGTGCGGCAGCGCCGAGCATCCGGACCCGACCGCCCCCCGCCCGGGGGCGCCCACCCGGGCCGAGGTCGACCGGGCCGAGCAGGCCGCCGAGGAGGCCGGCCGCCTGCGGGTGCGGGCCCTCGACGCCCTGCGCCAGGCCGAGGCCGACCGGGCCGACATCCGGGTCGAGGCCGGCGAGGCCGCCATCGACCCCGCCGGGGTGGCCGACCGGCTCGACACGACCCGGGCCGAGCTCGACGCGACCCGGGCCGAGGCCGACCTGCTGCCCGAGCACCGGCAGCGGGTCGAGGACCTGAGGGCCGAGCGGGACGAGGCCCGCCGCCGGGCCGTGGCCGACACCGAGGCCGCGGCCCGGGCCGAGGCCGCGGCGGCCACGGCGGCCGAGGCGGTGGCCACCGCGGTGGCCGAGGTCGAGGACGTGATGGGGGAGGGGGTCGACGCCGCGGTGGCCGGCCCCGCCTCGGCGGCCCTGGGCGACGTGGGGACCGCCCTGGTGGCCCTGGGCGCGGCCCGGGCCGAGGCGGCGCGGGCCGAAGCGGCCGACACCGAGGCCCAGGCCGCTTGCACCGGGGCCCTGGCCGGTGAGGGGTTGCCCGACGTGGCCGCGGTGGAGGCCGCCGGCCTGTCCGACGACGACATCCGGACCCTGGCCTCGGCCCTGGCCCGGGCCGAGGCGGAGACGACCGAGGTGGCGGCGGCGCTGGCCCAGCCCCGCCTGGCCGGCCTGCCCGACGAGCGCCCCGACCCGGCCCCGGCGGCGACCGCCGCCGTCACCGCCGCCGAGCGGGCCCGGGCCCTGGTCGAGGCCCAGGTCCGCCTGGGGGCGACGGCCGGGCAGGTGGCCGAGGTGGCGGCCGAGCACGCCGAGCACGGCGCCGAGCTGGCCGTGGCCGTGGCCGAGCACGAGGTGCGGCGCCGGCTGGCCGAGGTGTGCTCGGGGCGCGGGGCCGACCGCGTCTCCCTGCAGCGGTGGGTCCTGGCCTCCCACTTCGAGACGGTGTGCGCCCGGGCCAACGAGCGCCTCGCCGTCATGACCGACCACCGTTACGCCCTGCGCGTCCACACCGGGTCGAGCCGGGGCGCCCGGGCCGGCCTCGACCTGCGGGTCCACGACGCCTACAACGGCCAGGAGCGGGAGGTCACGTCCCTGTCGGGGGGCGAGACCTTCCAGGCATCGCTGGCCCTGGCCCTGGGGCTGGCCGACGTGACCGCCGAGCGAGCCGGTGGCATCCGCCTCGACTCGCTGTTCATCGACGAGGGCTTCGGCACCCTCGACGCCGACGCCCTCCAGCTCGCCCTCGACGAGCTGGATCGGCTGCGGGCCGGCGGGCGCATGGTCGGCGTCATCAGCCACGTGCACGGCCTCCGTGAGCGCATCACCTCCGGCATCGAGGTCCGGCGGGGCCGCGCCGGCTCGCACGTGCAGGTGGGGGCGCCGCCCTCGGCCTAGGCCGGTCGTGCGGTCGGGTCGTGCCGCCGGGTCAGGTGGCGGCGGTGAGCCGGTAGATCGGCCCCTCCTGGCTGAGGACGTAGACCTCGCCGTCACCGTCGGTGTCGATCGAGGTGACCGAGGTGACGGTGTCGTCCAGGACCGTGGTCTCGGCCACCTGGCCGTCGGCCAGCCGGAGGGCGGCCAGGCCGGGCTTGCAGAAGTCCCCGAACAGGTAGGCGCCGTCCAGGCCGGGGACGGCCGTGCCCCGGTACACGGGCCCACCGGTGACCGAGCACCAGCCGTCGCCGTGGCGCATCTCGAAGACGGGGCCCACGGCCTCGCCCCCCCGGACCTCACGGCTCTCGTCGTAGACGGCCGACGCCTCGAACCGGCTCCAGCCCAGGTTGGCCCCCAGGACCTCGTCGGCCGGCAGGTGGTCGATCTCCTCCAGCGCGTCCTGGCCCACATCGGCCACCCACAGGTCGCCGGAGTCGGGGTCGAAGCGGAAGCGCCACGGGTTGCGCAGGCCGGTGACGGCGATCTCGGGCCGCCCGCCCCCCTCGGCGTAGGGGTTGCCCCGGGGGATGGAGTAGGGGAGGTCGCCGGACGGGGTGGTGGGGTCGATGCGCAGGATCTTGCCCAGCAGGTCGTCGGGGTCCTGGGCCCGGTCCTCCGGGTCGCCGCCGGCGCCCCCGTCGCCCAGGCCGATCCACAGGTGGCCCTCGTCGTCGACCACCAGCTCCCCGCCGTCGTGGTTGGCGTAGGGCTGGGCCACCTCCAGCAGGTCGGTGCGGCTGCCGGTGTCGGCCACCTCGCCGTCCATGGCGAAGGCGGCCACCCGGGTCTCGCCGTCCAGGCCGCTGTGGTGGACGTACAGGGTGTCGCCGTCGGGGGCGAAGGCCAGCCCCAGCAGGCCCCGCTCGCCGCCGCTGAGGGTGACGTCGGTGAGGTCGAGCGCCGTGGGCCCCTCGGTGAGGGTGTCGCCGTCGGGCACCAGGGTGGCCACCCGGCCCTCCTGCTCGGCCACGTACAGGGTCTCGCTCCCGGGCCGGGCCACCAGCTTGGTCGGGGCGTCCAGCTCGGCCACCGGGGCCAGGGTGACGGCCACCTCGGCCAGGGGCGGGGCCGGCTCGGCCGGTGCCGAGGTCGAGGTCGACCCGCTGTCACCGTCGGGGGGCGTCGCCGTGGTCGGGGCCCGGCCCTCGACGGTGCTGCCCGGTCCGGACGGCTCGTCGTCGCCGCAGGCCGCGGCGCCCACCACCAGCAGGGCGGTGGCGGCCACGACCCCGGCACGTCTCCACCGACGGCCGGGCCGACGCCGGGACCTGGTCACCACGCCCCCCGGGGGTGGGCCTCGGCGGCCAGGGGCGGGCGGGCCCCCCGGCGGCTGGCCACCGGTCGGGGACCGCCGTCGGGTTCTTCCCCCGGAAGGGTGTCGACCTCGGGCGCCTCGGGTGCGAGCTCCCGGATCAGCTCGTCGACGGCGCCCTGGTGCACGACATCCATCCTGGCACGGTGCCCGGGCCTACCATCGCCTGATGGCCGCAGTCCCGTCGTCCCGTCCCCGCCGGTTCCCTGACGGCTTCGTGTGGGGGACGGCCACCGCGGCGCACCAGATCGAGGGCGGGAACTGGAACAACGACTGGTGGCGCTTCGAGCACACGCCCGGCTCCGGGTGCCAGGAGCCCAGCGGCGACGCCTGCGACTCGTGGAACCGGTGGAGCGAGGACGTGGACCTGGTCCGCAACCTGGGCCTGGGCTCCTACCGCTTCTCGCTGGAGTGGAGCCGCATCGAGCCCGAGGAGGGCGACTGGTCCGTCGCCACCCTCGACCACTACGCCCGCTGGTGCGACCGCCTCCGCGAGCGGGACATCGAGCCGGTGGTGACCTTCCACCACTTCACCACCCCGCGCTGGGTGGCCGACCGGGGCGGCTGGGAGAGCGACGCCACCGTCGACCGCTTCGCCTCCTTCGTGGAGCGGGCCGCGGCCCACCTGGGCGCCGACCGCATCGCCCGGGCCTGCACCATCAACGAGCCCAACATCGTCTCCTTCTGCGGTTGGCTGCTGGCCGCCTTCCCGCCCGGCAAGAGCGACAAGGACCTGGCCCGGGAGGTGGGCGACCGGTTCGTCACCGCCCACCGCCGGGCCGTCGAGGCCTTCCGGGGGGCGGTCGCCGGCGTGCCCGTGGGCCTCACCCTGTCCATGGCCGAGTGGGTGGCGGTGGGGGAGACCGACGACGCGCGGGCCGCGGCCCAGGCCCGCATCGACCGCACCCGGGCCCTGATGGAGGACCGCTTCCTGGCCGCCACCGAGGGCGATGACTTCCTCGGCGTCCAGACCTACAGCCGTGAGCGCTGGGGCGCCGAGGGCCGCCTGGGACCGGAGCCCGGCGTCGAGCAGCTGGCCATGGGCTACGAGTACTGGCCCGACGCGCTGGAGGCCACGCTGCGCCGGGCCTGGGACTGCACCGGGGGCCGGGTGCCGCTGCTGGTCACCGAGAACGGCATCGGCACCACCGACGACGCGCAGCGCATCCGCTACCTGCACCACGCCCTGGGCGGCGTGCTGCGGTGCCTGGACGACGGCATCGACGTGCGGGGCTACACGTGCTGGAGCCTGCTCGACAACTTCGAGTGGGCCTTCGGCTACGGGCCCCGCTTCGGCCTGGTCGAGGTGGACCGCACCACCTACGCCCGCACCCCCAAGGCCAGCGCCCGTTGGCTGGGCTCGGTGGCCCGCAACAACGCCCTCCCGGCCTCCATCCCCTGATCCGGGCTACGTGGCCCGGGAGCGGCGCCACTAGGTTGCCCCCTCGTGATCCTCACGCCCAGGGGCTTGCTCGAGCACAGCCGCACCGAGTCGGGCCGCCGGATGATCCGGTACGCGTCCACGTCGATGTTGATGGTGGTCCTCACCCAGGTCGTCATCCTGATCTTCTACAAGGGCCTGGACTGGGACCCGGAGCCGTCGAACCTGGCCGCCACCATGGCCGTCTCCATCCCCGCCTTCGCCATGAACAAGTACTGGGTGTGGGGCAAGTCGGGCCGGGCCCGGGTCCGGCGGGAGGTCATCCCGTTCTGGGTGTTCACCGTGGCCGGCTGGGGCCTGTCCACGGGCATGGTGTACCTGGCCGACGAGATGACCGACGGTGACACCCTCCTGCACGTGGTCGCTGTGCTGGCCGCCAGCGTGGCCGGCTTCGGGATCCTGTGGGTGCTCAAGTACCTGTTCCTGGACAAGATCATGTTCGGCCCCACCCACCACACCCCCTACGACGAGGACTTCGAGCGCGAGGAGGCCGTGGTCGAGGCCCGGGCCGCCAGCGCCACCGAGATCTGACGCCGTGCCTGGCGCCGCCCCGTTCCCCCCGCTCGATCCCGCCCTGCGGGCCGCCGCCCTGGCCGCCCGCGGGTTCATGCCCCCCGAGGAGGGCGACGCCCTGTACGAGGCGGCGGGAGAGGCGACCGCCGCTGTGCCGGGGGCGCCGTTCCTGGAGGTGGGCTCGTACTGCGGGCGCTCGACGGTCTGGCTGGGGGCGGCGGCCCGGGCCGCCGGGACGGTGGTGGTGGCGGTCGACCACCACCGGGGCTCCGAGGAGAACCAGGCCGGGTGGGAGCACCACGAGCCCGACCTGGTCGACCCGGAGGTCGGGCGCATGGACACGCTGCCCACCTTCCGCCGCACCGTGCTCCGGGCCGGCCTGGAGGACGTGGTCATCGCGGCCGTGGGCCCCTCGCCGGCCGTGGCCCGGGTGTGGGGCACGCCGCTGGCTCTGTGCTTCATCGACGGGGGCCACGGGGTGGAGCCGGCCCGGGCCGACCACGACGGGTGGACGCCGCACGTGGCCCCCGGGGGCACGCTGGCCATCCACGACGTCTTCCCCGACCCGGCCGACGGTGGCCGGCCGCCGTACCAGGAGATCTACCTCCCGGCCCTGGCCTCCGGCCGCTTCGTGGAGCGCCGGGCCGTGGGCTCGCTCCGGGTCCTCACCCGCGTGGGGTGACCGCCGCCCCATCGGAGCCGCCCCGCGGCCCCGGTGAGGCTGAAGCCGTGACGCTGCTCGGCGCCGACGGGCTGGTGCACCACCGACCCGGCGAACAGGAGCAGCGTCACGGCCTCGCTCACCGGCGCCCACATTAGAACCCGTTCCTGTTCCTGTCGACGGGTTTTTGGCACAGTGGTTGCCACCAGCCTGCCGACACGGGCGCTCAGATGGAGCGGCCGGCCGCCTCCCAGTACTCGTCCTTGAGCAGGCGCTTGTAGAGCTTCCCGGTGGGGTGGCGGGGCAGCTCGGGCCGGAAGTCGACGCTGCGGGGGCACTTCACGTCGGCCAGCTGCTCCCGACAGTAGGCGATGAGCTCCCGCTCCAGGTCGGGGCCGGCGTCGTCCATGGCCATGGGCTGCACCACGGCCTTGACCTCCTCGCCGAAGTCCTCGTTGGGCACGCCGAAGACGGCCACGTCGGCCACCTGGGGGTGCATGGCCAGGACGTTCTCGGCCTCCTGGGGGTACACGTTCACCCCGCCGGTGATGATCATGTACGCCTTGCGGTCGGTCAGGTACAGGAAGCCGTCGGAGTCCAGGCGGCCCACGTCCCCCAGGGTCGACCAGCCCTCGGGGTGCCGGGACCCGGCCGTCTTCTCCGGGTCGTTGTGGTACTCGAAGGTGGCCCCGCCCTCGAACCAGACCGTGCCCGGCTCGCCGACGGGCAGCTCCGCTCCGTCGTCGTCGGTGATGTGCAGCGCGCCCAGCAGGTTGGTGCCCACCGTGCCCGGGTGGGCCAGCCACTGCTCGCTGTTGCAGTACACGAAGCCGTTGCCCTCGGTGCCGGCGTAGTACTCGTGCACCACGGGCCCGAACCACTCGATGATGCGGCGCTTGACCTCCACCGGGCAGGGGGCGGCGGCGTGGACCATCATCTCCATGGACGAGACGTCGTGGGCGGCGCGCTCCTCCTCCGGCAGCTTCAACATGCGGATGAACATGGTGGGGACCCACTGGCTGTGGGTGATGCGGTGGCGCTGGATGAGGGCCAGGGCCTCGGCCGGGTCGAAGTGCTCCATCACCACCGCGGTGCCACCCACCCGGTGCACGGCCATGGTGAAGCGCAGCGGGGCGGCGTGGTACAGCGGGGCCGGGTTCAGGTACACCATGGGCTCGGCGTAGGCCAGGAGCATCTCGGCCACCATGCTGAGGGCCGGCTTGGTGCCCAGGGGCTGACCGGGGAGGGGGACCTGGACGCCCTTGGGCCGGCCGGTGGTGCCGGAGCTGTAGAGCATGTCCACGCCCTCCTGCCGGTCGGGACCAGGCTCCGCCGAGGCCGAGGCCAGGGCGTCCTCGTAGGAGGCGAAGCCCTCGATGGTGCCGTCCAGCATGAGCCGGTCGGTGACCCCGGGGGTGTCGGCCACCGTGGCCGCGGCCAGCTCGGCCAGGGCGTGGGAGGCGATGAACGCCTTGGCCCCGCAGTCGTCGATGATGTAGCTCAGCTCGCCCGGCGTGAGCCGGGTGGAGGTGGCGGTGTAGTAGAGCCCGGCGTAGTGGCACCCCCAGGCCACCTCCAGGAACCGGACCTGGTTCTCGATGCAGAAGGCGACGTGGTCGCCGGGGACGAGGCCCAGCGAGCCCAGCAGGTTGGCCAGCCGGGTGGCCCGCTCGTCCAGCTCGGCGTAGGTGAGCACCTCGCCCGAGCCGGCCATGATCACGGCCGGCTTGTCGGGGGAGGAGGCGGCGAAGGTCCCGGGGAACGACATGGCCCGGCACCGTAGCCAAGCGGGGGCGGCCCTCAGGGGGGCGGGGCCAGGTGGGCCTCCAGCCAGGCGGCCACGCCGTCGTGGTCGGTGGAGTCGGTGACGTCGTCGGCCACCTCGATGACGGTGGGGTGGGCGTCGGCCATGGCCACCCCCCAGCCGGCCCAGGCCAGCATGGCCAGGTCGTTGCGGGCGTCGCCGAAGGCCACCACGTCGGCCGCGGCCACGTGCCGCTCCTGGCACACCATGGCCAGGGTCGTCGCCTTGGTCACCCCGGGGGCGGAGACCTCGACCAGCTGGAGCGCGCCGCTGGCCGTGACCTCGCCCAGGTCGCCCACGGCCTCGGCGGCGGCGTCGATGTAGGCGTCGCCCGAGGTGCCCGGCACCTTGAGCAGGATCTTGGCCGCCGGCCGGTCGGCCACCAGCTCCTCGGCCGGTCCCACGGTGGCGTCGAGGGCCCGGGGCACCTGCTCGTGCCAGGCCGACTCCATGCCCACCCCGTCGGCCCGCTCCACGGCCATCATCCCCTGGGGGTGCAGGCCCCGGAGCCGGGCCACGACCTCGGCCGCGGCCTCCGGGGTGAGGGCCCGCTCGGCCACCACGTCCCCGGACGGCAGGTCGATGACCAGGGCCCCGTTGGAGCACACGGCCACCCCGGGGCCCAGGTCCAGGCCGGTGACCCAACGGGGCGGCCGGCCGGTGACGGCCACCACGTCGACCCCGGTGCCCCGCACCCGGTCGAGGGCGGCCCGGGTGCGGACCGACAGGTCACCGGTGCGGTCGAGGAGGGTGCCGTCCAGGTCGGAGGCCACCAGCCTGACCCGCAGCGGGACCAGGTCCGGGGCCTCGTCGGGGGCCACGCCGGCTCAGGCCGGCACGGAGAGGGAGGGGAGCAGGGCGTCGTGGTCGACGAACAGGGCCGAGGCCGGGCTGCACCCGCCGAGGGCGTCGGCGGCGAGGACCACGGTGGCTGCCGTGTAGGTCGACTGCTCCCCGCCGGGGAAGTGGACCTCCTCCGGGTACACGGTGCCGGTCCAGTACCGGCCGCCCGGCTCCCGGAACTGCTGCGCCCAGCGGAACAGGGTGGTGGCCGTCTCCCGGTCGCCCACGGCCAGGTAGGCCATGGCGCACTCGCAGGTCTCGGCCACGGTGACCCACGGTCGGTCCGACACGCAGCGCACGCCCCGGCCGTCCATGACGAAGGCGGCCTGCCGGTGGGCCAGGCGCTCCCGGCCGGCGTCGCCCAGGACGGCCCCGCCCAGGACCGGGTAGTACCAGTCCATGGCCCACCGGTGCTTGGGGGCGAAGGCGTCGGGCTCGGTGCGGATGACCTGGGCCAGGCGCCGGGCGGCGGCCATCCAGGCCGGCCGCTCGTGGCCCAGCTCGGCGGCCAGGGCGGCGGCGCAGCGGAGGCTGTGGCAGATGCTGGAGGAGCCGGTGAGGAGGGCGAAGCTCCACGGGGTGCCATCGGCGTGGCGGGCCCAGAGGATCTCGCCCCGCTCGGTCTGCAGGTCGAGCACGAAGCCCATGGCCGCGTCGACCACCGGCCACAGGGCCTCGGCGAAGCCCCGGTCCCGGGTCAGCAGCCAGTGGTGCCAGGCCCCGGCGGCCACGTAGGCGATGACGTTGGCGTCCAGCTTGTCCTGCTCGACCGAGCCGTCCAGGTAGTACTGGTGCCACGAGCCGTCGGGGCGCTGCAGGTCGGCCAGCCACTGGTAGGCCCGCTCGGCCTCGGCCACCCGGCCGCCCAGGGCCAGGGCCATGGCCGCCTCGACGTGGTTCCACGGGTCGGCGTGGCCGCCGGGGAACCACGGGACCATCCCGCTGGGCAGCTGCCACTCGGCGATGGCGTCGACGGTCTCCTGCACCTGGGCCGCGCTGGCCAGGCCGGCCACGGCGGGCGTGCTCACGCTCCCACCTCGGTGCGGGCCACGTCGTCGGCCGCGGTGGGCCCGGGGCGCCGGGCGGTGGCCCGGGCGTAGACGACCAGGCTCTTGCCCAGCACGGGGTTGAGGGCTCTCTCGGTCCAGCGGGTCAGCTTGGGGGCCTTGGCGATGTCCCACACCAGGAGCCGGTGGTAGGCCCGGACCAGGGGGTGGTCGTCGTTGGTGGGGCCCACCGCGCACTTCAGCCACCAGTAGGGCGAGTGCAGGGCGTGGGCGTGGTGGCTGTCGCCGGGGTGGAAGCCGGTGGCCCGCATCTTCCGGCGCAGCTCGGGCTCGCCGAAGATGCGCACGTGGCCGCCGGGCACGAAGGGGGCGTGGTACTCCTCGGACAGCTTCCAGCACACCTGCTCGGGGAACCAGGTGGGCACGGTGGCGGCCAGCACCCCGTCGGGCTTGAGCACCCGGCGCAGCTCCCGCAGGGCGGCCACGTCGTCGGGGATGTGCTCCAGCACCTCGGAGCAGATGATGCGGTCGAAGGTGGCGTCCGGGAACGGCAACCGGGTCCCGTCCCCGTTGACCGCTGCGCCTAGGGCATCGGGCCGGGTACCGGCCTGGCCCGCCTCGGCCATGGCCGTGAACAGGGCCAGCACCTCGGGCAGCTCGCCGAAGCCGTAGTCCAGGGCCACCACCCGGGCCCCCCGCCGGAAGGCCTCGTAGGCGTGGCGCCCGGCGCCCGCCCCCATGTCCAGCACCAGGTGCCCGGGCCGGAGCTCCAGGCGGTCGTAGTCCACGGTCAGCACGGGTCGGCGGACCTCAGCCCTCGGCCAGGCGGGCGCGGTACTGCTCGACGGTGCGCTCGGCGGTGTGGCGCCAGCTCCACTGGGCCTTCACCCGCTCCCGGCCCGCGGCCCCCACCTTGCGGCGCACGCCGGGGTGGTCGAGGGCCCAGGCGATCTTGGCCGCCAGGGCCTCGGCGTCGCCCGGGGGGACCAGGAGGGCGGTCTCGCCGTCGGCCCCCACCACCTCGGGCAGGGCCCCGCCGGTGGTGGCCACCACGGGCACCCCGCAGGACATGGCCTCGATGGCGGGCAGGGAGAAGCCCTCGTAGAGGGAGGGGACGACGGCCAGCTCGGCCTCGCTGTACAGCTCGACGATGCGCTGGTCGGGCACCCCGGTGACGAACTCGACGTGGTCGGTGAGGCCCAGGCGGTCGATGGTCTCGGCCGACTTGCCCCCCTCCTTCTTGCGCCCGATGACGGTGAGGTGCAGCTCGGGCCGCTCCACCCGCAGCTTGGCCAGGGCCTCGAGCAGGTACGACAGGCCCTTCATGGCCACATCGGCGCTGGCCGTGGTGATGAGGTGGCCGGGCCGGCTGGCCACGCCGGGCACGGGCCGGAACAGCTCGGGGTCGACGCCCACCGGCACGACGTGCATGCGCTCCTTGGGCACCTTGTGGTCGCGGTGGATGTCCTCGAAGGAGCTCTCCGACACGGTGACCACCCGCTTCATGCGTCGGGCCACCTCGGTCTGCATGCGGGTGAAGCTGTACCAGCGGGCCAGGGTGAGCTTCTTGTAGAGGCCGCGGGCGTGCTCGATCTCCAGCCGGCGGTCCACGGTGATGGGGTGGTGGATGGTGGCCAGCACCGGGATGCGGGCGATGCGCTCCAGGGCCAGGATGCCGTAGCCCAGGCTCTGGTTGTCGTGGACCAGGTCGAACTCGTCGCGGCGGGCGCTGATGGCCTGGAAGGCCCGCACCGAGAAGGCCAGGGGCTCGGGAAAGGTGCCGAAGGAGAAGGCGGTCACCTCGACCAGGTCGGCCAGGCTCTTCAGCTCCCAGATCCCCGGCATCCGCATGGGGAAGTGGTCGTTGTAGATGTCCAGGCTCTCCAGCTGGTGGAGCGGGATGTGGGGCTCCACCTCGGGGTGGGGCTGGCCCGAGAACACCTCGACGTGGTGGCCCAGGTCGACCAGGGCCTTGGCCAGGTGGCGTACGTAGATCCCCTGGCCGCCGACGTGGGGCTTGCCCCGGTAGGTGAGCAGGGCGATCCGCAGGGATCGGTCGTCGGACGCCATGAGGGGGGAAGCCTTCCCTGCCATTGACCGCCCGGTCAAACGTCGGCCCGGGGCGCGCTCAGCCGATGAGGCGGCCCACGCAGTAGATGACCAGGCCGGCCAGCCCGCCGACCACGGTGCCGTTGATGCGGATGAACTGGAGGTCCCGTCCGACCTGCAGCTCGATGCGCCGGGTGGCCTCGGTGGAGTCCCACCGGGCCACGGTGCTGGCGATGACCTCGCCCACCTCGCCCTTGGACCGCTCGACCACCTCGACGGCGGTGGAGGCCACCCACGTGTCGAGCCGGGCCTGGAGGGTGGTGTCGTCCCGCAGGCGCTGCCCGAAGTCCTGCACGGCGCCGACCAGGCGCTGCCGCAGGTCGGAGTCGGGGTCGGCCGAGTGGGCCAGCAGGCCGGCCTTCACGTCGGCCCACACCGTGGACGACCACTCCCGGACCACCGGGTGGTCGATGAGCTCGTCCTTGAGGGCGTCGGCCCGGGCCCGCAGGGCCGGGGTCCGGGCCAGGTCGTCGGCCAGGGCCCGGACCTTCTGGTCGACCGTGGCCCGCATCTCGTGCTCGGGGTCGTCGGCCACCTCCCGGAGGAAGCGCTGGACGCCGGTGTGGACCCGGCCGAAGATGCGGTCGTCGACGCGGTCGGGCACCCACCACGGGGTCTCGCGCTCCAGCCGGGCCCGCAGCACGTCCTCGTTCTCGGCCACCGACTCGGCCACCTTGCGCAGGAGCACCGAGAGCAGCTCCTGGTGGCGCCCGTCGGCCACCACCAGCTCGATGGCCCGGGCCAGGACGGGGCCGGCCTTCACCGCCCGCAGCCGGGCGGCCACCGCCGCCTCCAGTGACTCCTGCACCTCCTCGTCCTTGAGCGTGTCGAGGGTGGAGCGCAGCACGCCGGCGGCCTGGTCGCCGACCCGGGCCGCGTTCTCGGGCTCGGCCAGCCAGGCGCCCAGCCGGGCCGAGAGGGAGAAGCCGGCCAGGCGCTCCTCGACCACGGCCCGGGTCAGGAAGTTCTGCTGGACGAACGTGCCCAGGCCCCGGCCGATGTCGTCCTTGCGGTTGGGGATGATGGCGGTGTGGGGGATGGGGATGCCCAGCGGGTGGCGGAACAGGGCCGTCACCGCGAACCAGTCGGCCACCGCCCCGACCATGGCCGCCTCGGCCGTGGCCCGCACGTAGCCCAGCCACGGCGCCGAGTCCTCCAGCACCCGGGTGGCCACGAAGACCGCGGTGGCCACCACCAGCAGGCCGGTGGCGGTGCGCTTCATGCGGGCCAGGTCGGCGGCCCGGCGGGCCTCGTCGTCGGCGGGGACGGCGGCCGTCATCGGGTGGCTCGGCCGCCGGGCGGGGTCGGGGGCATCGGCCCAGCATGCCCGGGCCGGCCGCGTCGTAGCCTCCCGCCCATGCGAGCACTGGTGCAGCGGGTGTCCCGAGCCCGGGTGACGGTCGACGGCCACGAGGTGGGAGCCATCGGCGACGGCCTCTGCGCCCTGGTGGGCGTGACCCACGACGACGACGGGGACCGGGCCGTGGCGCTGGCCGAGAAGGTGTGGCGCCTGCGGGTGTTCCCCGACGAGCGGGGCCGCATGGACCGGCCCGTGGCCTCGGTGGGCGGCGAGGTGCTGGTGGTCTCGCAGTTCACGCTGTACGGCGACACCCGGCGGGGACGGCGTCCCTCGTGGGTGGCGGCCGCGCCCCCGGAGCAGGCCGAGCCGCTGGTGGAGGCCGTGGTCGCCGCCCTGCGGGACCTGGGGGCCACGGTGGCCACCGGCCGCTTCCGGGCCGACATGGACCTCGAGCTGGTCAACGACGGGCCGGTCACGCTCCTGCTGGAGGCGTAGCGGGCTCGGTCGGGGCGGGCTCGGCCGGGGCCGACTCGACGACGGCCGGCCCGGTCCCGGCCCGGCGGGCCAGCGCCGCGGCCGCGGCCAGCAGGCCCAGGGCCAGCAGGAACGGTGGCCACGGGCCCCAGCGGAGGAACAGGGTGCGGCCGGTGCGCAGGGGCATGTCCCGGGTCAGGACCTTCCGCTCGCCCACCCCGGTGCGCTCCAGGACGTCACCGTCGGCCGAGACGAAGGCGGTGAAGCCGGTGGGGGCGATCTGGGCCTCGGCCCGGCCCGCCTCGATGGCCCGGAGCCGGCTGGCCGCCACCTGCTGGGACTGGACCAGCGTGCCCCGGTAGCTCGACCCGTTGGTGGGGTTGACCAGGATGTCGGCCACCCGACCTCGCCCGTTCGCGGCGTCGCGCCCCCGGTCGCCGAAGAACACCTCCCAGGAGATCACCACCCCGACCCGGGCCGGGCCCAGGTCCAAGGTGTTGGGGGCGGTGCCCACGATGGCGTCCTTGGCCGGGAGGGCGTCGCCGGCCAGGGGCTCCAGCACGTCCCGGTAGGGCACGAACTCCCCGAAGGGGACCCGCCGCACCTTGTCGTAGCGGGCCACGATGGTGCCGTCGGGGGCGAAGGCCACCGCGGCGTTGCGGAACCGGCCCGGCCCGGCGTCCTCCACCACCCCGACCAGCAGGGTGGTGCCCTTGCGCCGGGCCAGGGCGGCCAGCTCCTCCCCCTCGCGGGCCTCGGCGATGGGCTCGTCGATGTTGACCACGTTCTCGGGCCACAGCGTCAGATCCGTGCCGGCCGGCACCGCCTGCGAGGCGCGCAGGTGGGCCAGGAACACCTCCCGGTCGTCGGTCTCGGCGTCCAGGGTCCCCTGCTCCCCCCCGCCCTGCACCAGGGCCACCGACACCACCTCACCGATGGGGGCGCCGTCGGGGGCCAGCGTGGCCAGGCCGGTGGCCACCACCACAGCGGCCAGGGCCAGCCCGGCGGCCCGCCAGCACCGGTCCCAGGCCGCGGAGAGGGCCACGCCGCCGGCCACCGTGACCAGGGCGACCAGGAGCACACCGCCCACCCGGGCCAGGCCGGCCAGGGGCCCGGCCACCTGGCCCATGGCCAGCTCCGAGAGGGGCACGCCACCGAAGGGCCAGCGCCCCTTGACCGCCTCGAAGGCGGCCCACGCCCCGGGGAGGGCCAGCCACCGCCACCGCCCGGGGGGGCAGGCGGCCAGGGCCAGGCCCAGCACGGCTGAGAAGAGGGCGACCTCGACCACGTAGCCCGGGGGCGTGAAGGCCACCATCCACCACGTGGAGGGGGCCAGCAGCCCCATCCCGGCCAGGAACCCCCGGCGGAACCGGGACCCGGCCGGCGCTCCGGCCAGGGCCCGGTCCAGGGCGAACACCCCGACGAAGGCCAGGGGCCAGAACCCCCAGGGGGGCAGCGAGAGGGCGCACAGCACGCCCCCGGCCAGGGCAGCGAGCGGTCGGCGGCCCCGCGAGGGCACCCAGGCGGGGACGTCCATCGACGGGGAGTCTGGCCCAGCCGCTCCCTCCGGACCGACCGCGGTGCTGTGGGGGCGAGGCGTGACGGGCCGGGGACGTGCCGATGCCCGGCGCTCCAGGGAGGTTCCACCGCGCAGGGCGCGCAACCTCGTCATGGTTCACTCCGAGATGGTGCGAGAAAGGTGGTCTTGCACGTCCCACACGACGGTGTCCCTTCGACCAGAAGGGCCCGTCTCGAAAATGGAGGAATCACATGGATCGACCACGATGTGGCCGGGTCGTCGCTGCCCTTCTCGCCGCCGTCAGCAGCCTGCTGTTGACGGCCACGCCCGCGGCGGCAACGACAACAACACTCTACGTCCACGCAGGAACGCTCGACCTCGACATCGACGGGGATCCCGAGTACGAGTTCGTCTTCGAGCTCGGCGGTGAGGACCACACATGTGCCGACCCGGAGGTGCCACCGGCAGAGTTCATCATCGATGTCGACGGGACAGACACCCTCGTCGAAGAGATCAGCTTGGGTGAAGACAAGGGCGGCGGTGTTCACGCCATCTACTTCAATCTTGGAGGAAACGAATACCAACTCGACCGAACGCTCGGCGATCCCGCCGTCCTCGGGTTCGGCTCGAACGAAGGTATGATCGCAGGAACGCATCCCAACCAGACCTTGACGCAGAGCTTCGTCATCGAGGGCTGGATCAGCACGACCTCCGGCTGCGAGAAGGGCACGGAGATCTGCCACTACGCCGTCGAGCACACGGTAAGCGGTTCCTACGACGGAACAACGATGCACATGTCCTTGAACGGCTTAGGCTTTCCCGCTGTGGACTTCTGTGATTCCCCGTTCTCCAACATTGGTAACGGGGTCACGGCCCTGACAGGGCTCACACTTGATGACTCAGTTCCTGTTTGATCGTCGGGACTCGTGAATTCGGATTTCACTGACCAATAGGCCCCTTCAATGGTCATCTCTTCGTCTACGACGACCGTTGAACGGCCGAGCGAGCGCCCCTTCGCAGCTCCATGCCGGACAGGTCGAGGGTCCACCGGAAGGTGGGCCCTCGACGCGACGCCGACACGAAGACGAGTCGTGTCAGTAGCCCATGTGCTTGCGGAACTGCTGGCCGACGACCATGGCCTGGCCCATGCGGCGGGTCCATTCGGCGAAGGCGGCCTTGGCCTCGGCGGCGGGGATGCCGTGCTCGGACTCGGCCAGGGCGGCCATGCCGTCCTCGTCGGTGATACCCCGGGCCTGGGCCTCCTTGGCCAGGCTGCCGTAGATCTCCAGGCTGAGGTCGTTGACCGGCTGGAGCATCGGGTCGTCCTCCGACAGCGGCTTGGTCGACGGGCCGCCCAGCAGGGCGGGGTCGGCGGCGATGGGGCCCATGCCCTGCACGCCGATCACGCCGGGCTGGTCGGCCGCCGTCTGCTGCTGCTGGTAGGCGCTGGCGTGCTGGGCCGCCTGGGCGGCATCCTCCGCGCCCTTCTTGGCCTTCGAGAACAGTCCCATGGTCGATCTCCTGGTCGGGGGCGGCCGCGTCCTGCGGCCCGGGGCCCAGGGGACCACGGGTCCGGGTCCCACGCTTGAGCGGCCGGTACGCAGATCGCCGGGGGGCCGTCCCCGGTGGTGGGCAGGCGGCGGGTCAGCCTCCGGTCGCGGCCAGGACCCGAGCCGCCGCGGCCCGGCCGCTGGCCACCGAGGCCGGGATGCCCACGCCCCGGAGGTACATGCCGGCCAGGGCCACGGCGGGGGCGGCGGCGACCAGGGCGGCCTCCGCTCCGGCCACCCGGTCCAGGTGGCCGGGGGTCATCTGGGGGAAGGCCCGGTCCCAGCGATGCACTGACGTCGCCCTAGGCCCGCCCCGGAGGGCGAGGACGGCGGTGAGGTCGTCGACCACGGCGCCCACCAGGTCGCCGTCGTCGAGCAGGAGCGACCCCTGGTCGTCGTCGCGCCCGACCGCGGCCCGCAGCACCACGGTGCCATCCCCGGCCGCCGGGGCCAGGTGGGCCCACTTGGACGAGGCCCACGAGCAGGCGGTGACCACCCGGCCCGCGGCCCGGGGCACGAGCACCCCGCTGCCGTCCAGGGGCTGGCCGATGTCCGTGGGGTCCAGGGCGAGGCGCACGAAGGCCACCGAGGTGTGCTCGATGCCGGCCAGGACGGCGGCCGCCTCGGGGACCAGCCCGGCCAGGGCCGCCGCCGCGGCCGGGGCGGGAGCGGCCAGCACCACGGCGTCGGCCGCGACGGTGGTGCCGTCGGCCAGGACCACGGCGGGGCCGCGCTCCACCGCCACCACGCCGGCTCCGAGCCGCACCTCCAGGCGCCCGATGGCCGCCGCCACCTCGGCTGCCGCGGCCGGCAAGCGGGCCATCCCCCCGGACGGGGCGGCGAAGATCGGGGCCTCGGGGTCGACCCCCGCGGCGCGAGCCCGGGCCAGGTGGGCCCGGCACGCCTCGATGAGGCTGGCGTGGGCCGGGTCGCGCCGCGCCGCGTCGAGCTGGGGGGCCACCGCGGCCAGGCTCTGCCGCTCGACCGAGCCGGCGTTGATGCCCCCGACCAGCGGGTCGACCAGGTGGGCCAGGGCCTCGGGACCCAACCGGGACCCCACCGCCTCGGCGATGGTGACGTCGCCGGGGGGCAGGGGGGTGGCCGGGTCGGTGAGGTCGCGGCGCACCCGGGCCAGCCCGTCGGGGGAGAGGAGGCCGGAGGCGGCCAGGGCCTCCAGGTCGACCGGCACGCCCAGCACCTGGGGGGGCAGGGGGCGGAGGGCGCCGTCGTGCCACACGTGGGCCCGGCGGGAGGCCGGGTGGACCAGCCCGTCGCCCAGGCCCACCCGGCGGGCCAGGTCCACCGCCGCCGGGGTGCGGACCAGGAAGGCGTCGGCCCCCTCGTCCACCATGCGGCCGGCGAAGGGCGAGGTGCGGAGCATGCCGCCCAGCCGGTCGGTGGCCTCCAGCAGGGTGACCTCGGCCCCCGCCTCGACCAGGTCCAGGGCCGCGGCCAGCCCGGTGACGCCCCCTCCGGCCACCACCACGTGCGGGGTCACCACCTCACCCGCTCGTCCCGGCGGCCCGCCCCGCCGCCCCGCCCCCGTCCCCCGAACCGGGCACGGGAGAGCCGGGATATCGGGTACATCCGTGCCCGGATGAGGGCGCTCCCCCGAACCGGGCACGAAAGTGCCCGGATATCGGGTCCTTCCGTGCTCGGTTGGTGGGGTTTGGCCGGGCCGGTCACGTCAGAGCCCCGGCCGCGGCCACCACCCGGTCGGCCAGGGCGCCCATCACCGCCGGGTCGTCGTCCACGGTGCGGGTGCGGGCGAAGGCCAGGCCCACCTCGTCGGCCACGGCCCGGGCCTCGATGTCGAGGTCGTAGCCCACCTCCAGGTGGTCGGTGACGAAGCCCTGCGGGCACACCAGCACGCCGTCGGCCCGGCCGGTGGCGGCCAGGTCCCGCAGCACGTCGCGCACGTCGGGGCCCCGCCACGGCTCGGGGGTGGCCCCCGCGCTCTGCCAGGCCAGGCCCCAGCCGGCCCACGGGGCCAGGCCGGCCCGCCGGGCGATGGCCCGGGCGCTGGTGGCCAGCTCGGCCGGGTACGGGTCGGCGGCCAGCACCCGCTCGGGGAGGCTGTGGGCGGTGAAGAGCACCTTGGTCCGCTCGGGCAGAGGGGCGAGGCCGTCGACCACGGCCCGGGCCGTGAAGTCCAGCCAGGCCGGCTCGTCGCTCCACCGCTCGATGCCGACGTGGCGCCCCCCGGCGGCGGTGACGGCCTCCCCCAGGCGGCGCTGGTACTGGCCCACGCTGAACCCGGAGTAGTGGGGGGCCAGGACCAGGCCCACCACCTGCTCGACCCCGGTCCCGGCCAGGGTGGCGGCGGCGTCCTCGATGAAGGGGGCGGCGTGCTTCTGGCCCAGCTCGACCCGGAACCGGCCGGGGGCCCGGTCGTCCAGGGCGGCGGTGAGAGCCGCCACCTGCTCCGCGGTGCGCCGGGCCAGCGACGAGGTGCCGCCCAGGGCCTGGTAGCGCCGGGTCAGGTCGGCCAGCTGCTCGGGGGCCGGGGGCCGACCCCGCCGGATGTGGGTGTAGTAGGCCTCGACGTCGTCGGGGGTGGCCGGCGTGCCGTAGGCCATGACCACGAGACCGATCGGCGCCCCGGTGGTCACCCCTCGACCTCCAGCAGGGCCGGTTGGCCGTCGGCCCGGCCCTCGGTGTGGACCAGCTCGACCAGGCGCTCCAGCACCTCTGGGTCGGTCTCCGGCAGCACCCCGTGGCCCAGGTTGAACACGTGACCGGGGTGGCCGTCGTTGGCCCGCAGCACGGCCCGGGCCCCCTCGGCGGTGGCGTCCCACCCGGCCACCACCAGGGCGGGGTCGAGGTTGCCCTGGAGGGCGACGTCGGGGTCGAGGCGGCGGCGGGCCGCGTCCAGGGGCACCCGCCAGTCGACGCCCACCACGTCGGCCCCGGCCTGCCGCATGAGGGGCAGGAGCTCGCCGGTGGCCACCCCGAAGTGGATGCGGGGCACGCCCAGGTCGGCCACGCCGGCCAGCACCTTGGCGCTGGCCGGCAGGACGAAGCGCTGGTAGTCGGCCGGGGTCAGGGCCCCGGCCCACGAGTCGAAGAGCTGCACGGCGGAGGCGCCCGCCTCGACCTGGGCCCGCAGCGAGGTCACGGCCTGGTCGGCCAGGCGGTCCAGGAGCTGGGCCCACAGCCCGGGGTCGGTGTGCATGAGGGCCTTGGTGCGGGTCCAGGTCCGGGTGGGCCGCCCCTCGACCAGGTAGCTGGCCACGGTGAAGGGGGCGCCGGCGAAGCCGATGAGGGGCACGTCGCCCAGTTCCGCCACCACGGCCCGCACCGTCTCCAGCACGTAGGGCAGGTCGGCCTCGGGGTCGAGGGGCCGGAGCCGCTCCAGGTCGGCCGGGCCGGCGAAGGGACGCTCGACCTCGGGCCCCACCCCGGGGGTGATGTCGACGCCGAAGCCGATGGCCGCCACCGGGGTGACGATGTCGGAGTAGAGGATGGCGGCGTCGACCCCGTAGCGGCGGACGGGCTGCAGGGTGATCTCGGTGGCCAGGTCCGGCACCCGGATGGCGTCCAGGATGCTGCCCTCGCCCCGGATGGCCCGGTACTCGGGCAACGACCGGCCGGCCTGGCGCATGAACCACACCGGCACCGTGGGCCCGGGCTCGCCCCGGCAGGCGCGTAGGAACGGGGCATCAGCGGGAGGAGGCACGCACCGAGGGTACGGCTCAGGGAACGGAAGGACCGAGACCCGCCTAGACTGTCCGCCCTTGTCCGCACTGGTGGTGCGGGCCCGACGACCGCCCACCTCAGGGGACGATCCTGCACCCCGAGCTCGAGGCCGAGCAGGCCTACATCGACTTCGCCTACGAGTGCCTGGACGCCGCCCGTGAGCGCGCCAGCACCCTCCAGTCCATGGTGGAGGTGGGGCGGGGGGGCACCGAGCAGGCGCGCTTCGAGCGCGAGGTCATCTTCGACACCATCGCCCAGCGCCTGGTGCAGCTCCACCTGGGCGACGCCTCGCTGTGCTTCGGCCGCATCGACACCGAGCCCGGCGCCGAGGGCTCCCCGACGGCCAACGGGAGCACGGCCGAGGGCGCCCCCACCGGCGACACCTTCCACATCGGTCGGGTGGCGGTGGCTGACGCCAACCAGGAGGTGGTGGTCGTCGACTGGCGGGCCCCGGTGGCCGAGCCGTTCTACCGGGCCACCGGCCGCGCCCCCATGGGCCTGGCCCGGCGCCGGCACTTCGCCACCCGGGGCCGGCGCCTGCTCGACATCGAGGACGAGCTGTTCGGCGACCGGGCCCTGGGGCTGGGCCGCGACGACGGCATCTCGGGCCACGGGGCCCTCATCGCCGCCCTGGAGACGGCCCGCTCCGGCCGCCTGGGCGACATCGTGGCCACCATCCAGGGCGAGCAGGACGAGGTCATCCGGGCCCCCATGCCCGGTGTCCTGGTGGTGCAGGGCGGCCCCGGCACCGGCAAGACGGTCGTGGCCCTCCACCGGGCCGCCTACCTCCTCTACACGCACCGCTTCCCGCTGGAGGACCAGGGTGTCCTGGTGGTCGGGCCCAACCGCCTGTTCCTGGGCTACATCGAGCAGGTGCTGCCCTCCCTGGGCGAGGCCGGCGTGGAGCTGGCGGTGCTGGGCGACCTGATCGACCCGGTCCGGGTGCGGGGCCGCGACCGGACGTCCACGGCCCGGGTCAAGGGCGACGGGCGCATGGCCAAGGTGGTGGCCAAGGCCGTGCGCGACCGCAAGCGGCCCCTCCGCAGCGACCTGGTGGTGGGCTACGGCCTGGGCCGCCTGCGGGCCACGGTGGCCGACTCGGAGCGCATCGTGGCCGACGCCCGGCGCCGGGCCCGCCACCACAACGGGGGCCGCCGCTTCGTGGAGGCCGGCCTGTGGGAGGCCCTGGCGGCCAGCAGCCGCAGCCCCCTCGACCCGGGTGAGGTGCGCAGCCGGCTCCGCCACGAGCCGGGGGTGCGGGAGGCCCTGGAGCGCATGTGGCCGGTGCTCACGCCGGCCGAGCTCCTGCACGACCTGTACGGCTCCAAGGGCCTGCTGGACCTGGCCGGGCGCCGGGTGTTGTCGGCCGAGGAGGTGGAGGCGCTGCACCGACCCCGCTCCGAGGCGGTCGACGCCGTGGTGTGGACCGTCGACGACGTCCCCCTCCTGGACGAGGCCCGGGCCCTGCTGGGCGCGGCCCCCAGGGCCAAGCGCAACGGCGAGGGCGACGAGGCCCGCACCTACGGCCACATCGTGGTGGACGAGGCCCAGGACCTGTCGCCCATGCAGCTCCGCATGCTCACCCGCCGGTCGCTGAACGGCTCGATGACCGTGGTGGGCGACATCGCCCAGTCGACCGGGGCCTGGGCCCACGCCTCGTGGGGCGAGGTGCTGGCCCTGCTGCCCCAGCGCCGCGAGCCGCGCCGGGCCGAGCTCACGGTCGGCTACCGCATCCCCCAGCCCAACATGGAGATGGCGGCCCGGGTGCTGGCCGAGGCCGCGCCCGAGCTGGCACCGCCCCGCTCGGTGCGGGAGGACGGCCGCCCGCCCCGGATCGTGCGGGCCGGGGGCGACCTGGCCGCCACCGTGGCCCGGGTCACGGGCGAGGAGCGCGACGTGTCGGGGTTGGGCAACGTGGCCGTGGTGTGCCCGTCGTCCCTGGTCGCCGGGGTGGCCGCTGCCTTGGCCCGGGCCGGCATCGAGCACGGGGTGGCCACCGAGCACGGGCTCTCGCAGCAGGTGACGGTGGTGCCGGTGGGCATGGTGAAGGGCCTGGAACTGGACGCCACCGTGGTGGTCGAACCGGCGGCCGTCCTCGACGAGGAGCCCCAGCCCATGCGCTCGCTGTACGTGGCCCTGACCCGGGCCACCAAGCTGCTCACGGTGGTCCACGACCGGCCCCTCCCGTCGGTCATGGAGGCCGCCCGGGTGGCCGAGACGGCCTGAGGCGGTTCCGGGCCGGTGGACCGGGTGGAGGCTCCCCACCCCGAAGTGGTGCGCGTCCCACTCGGAATGGTGCATCCTGTCGGCGCCGAGGGCTCGTTCCTGTGATGCCGCCTGAGCGCACTCGACCTGACGAAGAGGACGACCGATGAGCTACCCCCCTCCACCCCCGGGCGCCAACGACCCGACGCAGGCCTTCCCGCCCCAGGGCGGCTACCCGCCCGGCCAGGCCCCGGGCCAGCCCCCGGCCTACACGCCCCCTCCGGGCCAGCCCGGCTACACGCCCCCGCCGGGGCAGCCGGGCTTCACGCCCCCGCCGGGGCAGCCGCCCTACGGCGGCCCGCCCCCCTACGGGGGCCCGCCCCCGGGCGGTAAGGGGGGCGGCATGTCGACCGGGACCATCATCGGCATCGCCGCCGTGGTGGTGCTGGCCCTGATCATCCTGGCCGGGGGCATATTCCTGGTGACCAACGGGGACGACGACGAGACCGCGGATGGCACCACGACCACCACCCAGGCCCAGACCAGCACCACCGAGGGGGGCACCACCACCACCGAGGGCACCACGACCACCGAGGGGACCACCACGACCGAGGAGCCCCCCGAGGATGAGGAGGCCACCATCGACGGTGAGACCGGGACCATCTCCGGTGAGCTGGACGGGACCAACTCCAACTTCCACGACATCGAGATCCCGGACGGGGTGACGGCCACCATCACGGTCACCCCCACCGACCCCGACGTGGACGTCGTGGTGACGAACATGGACGGCGACACCGTCGACGAGAACCTCCGGGGCGACCCGGAGCTCCTCTCCGGTGACGGTCCGGCGTCGGAGTCCATCGAGGTCTCGAGCTTCTTCGAGGACCCCGGCGGCTACACCATCACCATCGAATCGGAGTGATCGGGCCCGCCCGCCGCCGTCGCCTCGGGCCGTGTCCCGGGGCGGCGGCCGGGTCCGCTCGGTGGGGGAGCGCCGGTGCCGTGACCGACCGGAGGCCCCGTGGCTGACGACGACGGCCCCCTCGCCTCGACCCCGTGGGGCCGCCCCGGGGGGCGGGGCGCCACGCCGCCCCCCACCCCCGCCGCCACCCCACCTCCCGGCCCGGGCGCCGGATCGCCCCCGGGCACCCCGCCGCCGGCCGCCGCTCCGCCGGGTGTCGGCACCCCGCCTCCCGGTCCGCCCGGTGGGCCGCCGGCCGCTCCGACCCCCCCGCCGACCACGCCCGCGTCACCGGCCTGGCAGGTGCCGCCGCCGAGCGGCCCATCCCCGGGCGGGTTCCCCGGGCCGGGGACCCCGGGGGGTCCGCCGTACCCGGGCGGCCCCGCAGGGCCGCGAGCCGGTTCCGGCCGCCCGGGCCTGTCCGGCGGCGCGCTGGTGGCCCTGGCCGTCGTGGTGATCGTGGCCCTGGTGGCGGTGGGCATCGGGGTCTTCCTGGTGGCCATGGACGGCGACGACGACGGCACGGCGTCAGGCGCGACCCGGCCCGCGGCGGCCACCACCCCGCCGTCGACCGACGCCCGCCCCGACGAGGTGGCGCCGGGGTCGACCGAGCCGGTGGAGGGGCCGGGCACCAGCGAGCAGGTCGGGGACACCGAGGCGACCGATCCCGTCGTCCCGCCCGGCTCGGTGCCGGGCGTGCCACCCGGCACGACCGACTTCTCCCCGCCGGAGGGCTTCCCCCAGCCCGAGGGGGCGACGCCCGACACGATCACCGGCGGCCTGTCGGTGCCGGGCACCGCGGCCGATGCCGCCGCCTACTACGAGGGGGCCCTGCCCGGCGCCGGGTACGCGGTGGAGCGCCTGGAGGTGTCGGGCCTGCCGGCGGTCCTGACCGTGACCGGGAGCGGCGTCAACGGACAGCTGGTGTTCGTGGACCTCGGCTTCGGCACCACGTCGGTCCTCTGGACCGCGACCTGAGCCGGGAGCAGCCATGGACGATGCCGCTGGCGGTGACACCCTGTTCTCGACCCTGGCCGACGAGCACCTGGCCGATGCCGAGGTGACGTGGGGGAGGGTGCTGGGTCGCGACGCCCTGGCCGTCCGGGGCACGGCTTTCGCCTTCCTGGAGGGGGGCCGACTGGCGGTGAAGCTCTCGCCCTCCCGTGCCGTCGAGGTGGCGGCGTCGCCGGAGGCCGGACCGGTGGCCCTGGGCCCGGACCGCACCCTGCGCCACTGGGTGGCCGTGGCACCGCCGGCCGACGGTGAGGAGCCCTGGCGCGCCCTGCTGGCCGAGGCCCGTCGCCACGCCACCGCGGTGGCCGACCTGGGCCAGACGGGCCCCGGCCGCCGGGGCAAGCGCTCGTCGTCCTGACCTCGGCGCCCGATCGGGTTGGCGCGCCCGGAGCACTCCCGGTATGGTCAGAAGTCCGCCGCGGGGTGGAGCAGTCTGGTAGCTCGTCGGGCTCATAACCCGAAGGTCGTTGGTTCAAATCCAACCCCCGCCACCATCGTGACGAAGGCCCAGGTCCCTGACCTGGGCCTTCGCCGTACGTCCTAGCAAGCAAATATGGAACGACCCTTCCGTATTTGCACGCATTCTCGTCGTGCTGGGCGCCGACCTCTCGGGGCGTCGTGGGGTCGTGTTGCCGGGGCGTGGGCATCAGATGGAGGGCATGGCATGGGGTGTCTTCTTGATGATCGACTCATATCGCGCAGGTTCGGCAAGTTTGGGTCGGTCATGGTGGTTGTTGGCGTGTGTGTGGCCCGGCAGGTTGCGCATGTGCGTGTTTCAGAGTTGTTCGCCTACAGGGGGGTCCCCCAGACATGTTGTCCAGACGTTTTCGGGCAGTGCTGACGGTCGTGGCGGCCGCGGTGCGTGCCTTCGCTTTTGCCCCCCCCCCCCGAGGGATCTAGAGGGTAAGAGCAGCCTCCAGCCGGCCCGCCGCCGGGGCCTCGTCGGCCTCGTCGCGGTGGCCGCGATGGCCCTGTTCGGGTCGCTGCTGGGCCTGCCGTTGGCCTCGGCGCCGGCCGGGGCCGTGGCCCAGGAGATGGAGCTGGCCATGGTCCCGGGTGGGGGCACCTTGGTGTTGCGGGACTCCGAGGAGCCCGCGCAGTTGGGGTCCCCGACGACGCTGACGGGGACGATCGATGACGCCAACGGTGCGTTGACCGGCGGGGTGTTCACCACGCCGACGGTCGAGTACCAGTTCGACATCACGAGCCCGGTGCCGGGGACGGTGTATGTGGATGCGACGTTCTCGGAGGTCGCGCCGGGGACGGTGACGGGGTCTCTCGACGATGAGGGCAACTTCAGCGTGGAGATGATGGTCAAGGCCGATCTCCACATCGAGCTCAACTCGCCCCCCGCGCTCTTGGCCGATTGCACCACCCCTCCCATCCCGCTGCGGTTCGTGTCGACCGCGCCCTATGACCGTGAAGGCACCAAGCAGGTGACCTTGCGCGACGCCGACTTCACGGTGCCCACGGTCCCCACCACCCCCGCCTGCCCGGGGATCGTCGCCGACGCCGTCAACGAGCGTCTGGCCGGTGGCGGCCACTCGCTCGAGCTGCGGATGCAGGGTGAGATCCCTGAGGTGAAGGGCATCGGGGACCCGACCACCACGGCCCTTAGCGTCGAGCCGGCGGTCAGCCGGGCGGGTGACGACGTGGTCTTGGCGGCGACGGTGACCACGGCCGAGGGTGGTCCGGAGGTGCCGACCGGCGCGGTGGAGTTCCGGAACGGGCCCACGGTCATCGGCTCCGTGGCCTTGGACGGCACGGGCGTGGCGTCGTTGACGGTCTCGGACCTGGCTGTCGGGCAACACACCTTCAGCGCCCGCTACATCGGCGACGGCGCGCTCCACCAAGCATCGCGGAGCACCCAGGTCGCGCATCTGGTGGCGGCGGCGCCGACGGTCGAGGTGGCCATGGGCGACGCGTTGATCGGTGGCGGGTTCGTGCCGGCGACGGTGACGGTCACCAACCCCGAGGAGTTCGGTGCCGACATCGTCAACGGCCGGGTCGACCTGCGGTTCCGACGGCCGGCGGGACAGACCGGTGACCTCACCTCCGCCCGCATCGCGGTCGAGTGGCGCAACGGCGGGACCTGGGAGCCGTTGACGCTCGCCACGGTTCCGACTCGCACGGTCGTCGCTTCGATCGGCCTGCCCGCCGGCTTCCGCCTGGATGCCGGCACCGAGCACGAGCTCCGGCTGCGGGTCCGCATCTTGGGGGCGGGCGCCCCGACCACGTCGTGCAGCGGGACGAACCCGGTCACCTGCCCCGGGCCGGTCGAGCTCTCGGCCACCCTCAACGAGGTCAACCCCGGCGACGGGACGATCCGAAAGACGGTGACCACTGGTCAGACGGTGTTCACCATGGTCGAGACGACGCGGCGAGACACCACTTTGACCGTCAACGGCGGCGCCCCTCGTCCGCACAGCCTGCGGGCCGGCTACACGATGGACGTGGTCGTCGCTCACGCCCCGAACCTGAGCGGGGTGCGTCCCAGTGGCTCCGTCGAGTTCTACGTGGACGGCCGTCTCACCCCGGCCCGTCGTCTGGTCGACCCGCTGGGCGAGTACAACGCGCAGGTGCCGATCGGGTCGGCGATCCAGGGGTTGATCCTGCTCCCGCCGGACATCGAGCCCGGCCCCCACTCGCTGGCGGTCCGTTACCTGGGTGACAAGGTCTTCAAGCCGGCCGAGGCCTTCACCACCTTCACCGTCTTCCCCGCAGTGGCCGATTCGGTGGCCTTCGTGTGCCAGGAGACGGCCATCAGTGGCAACCACGAGTTCGGGGCCAACGTCACCTTCGACGCCGCGGTCCCGGAGACGGCCCTCAGCGGGACCACCGTCGACCTCGACATCACCAACGCGGTGATCAACATGAGCCGGCCCGGGTTCTCCGATCCGTGGCAAGGGCTGATCAACAACGTCACCGCCACGGTCGGCGACCCGACGCTGAACGGCATCTCCTTCGGGTTCGGGCCGGACGGGGCCGGGACGGCGGCGTCGGTGATCCGGACCGGGGCGACGCCGCAAGGGTTGCCGAACCCGGTCACCGATCTGTCGCAGCTGGATCAGAAGGTGACGTTCAACGATCCGATCGGCTCGGTGACCGTTGCTGGTGCTCCGGGTGATGTGGTTCCGGTGACCCTTGATGAGGTCGTGGTGACGCTCAACCTCGTCAGCCCGCCGCTGGTCTTCGATGTCCGTTGCACCCCGGTCGATGGCGAGCCGATGGTGTTGGGTGAGGTGGAGATCGCGGGGACGTCGGTGTCGGTGTCGCCGACTCCTGCTCGGGAGCGCTCTGAGGTGACCGTCGAGGCCCGGACGTTCCCCTCCGGTGCGGCGGGCACGGTGGCCTTCTCGAGTGATCGGGATGGCGCGTTGGGGACTGAGGTGGTGAGCGGTGGGGTGGCTTCGGTGGTGACCGATGAGCTCAGCCCGGGGGTGCATGTGGTCACGGCGGCGTTCAACGCGGCGGATCCGGGTGTGCCGGACAGTGTGGGGACGGCCACGGTGGTGGTGACTTACAGCCCGCGTACTGAGACCGAGGCGTTCGTGGTTGCTGCTCGCACCGACTATCTGGGGTGGGCGGAGCGCGATGCGGTGGTGGCTGATGCGGAGGATCTCGATGCCGGGTTGTCGAAGGTGACGTATCTGCGGCGTCTGTCGCAGTCCGATGCGTACTTGGCCCGGTTGGTCGATGAGTTGTATCAGGACACGTTGGGCCGTCCGGCGGATGAGGCGGGCAAGGCGTTCTGGATCGGCCGGTTGCGGGATGGGTGGTCGGTGGCGAAGGTGACGGCCAGCTTCTACGGCTCGGGTGAGTACTTCGCCGACGCTGGTGGGGGCACGGTCGAGACCTGGGTCGATGATCTGTACGTGAAGCTGTTGGGCCGCCCGTCTGATGCGGCGGGCAGGGCCTACTGGGTGGCCCAGACCGGCCGGATCGGTCGGGGTGGTGTCGCTCTGCGGCTCTTCCAGTCCCGAGAGTCGGCCCGGTCGCGGGTGGTCGCGCTCTATGACCTGTTCTTGGGTCGCAGTCCGAGCTCGGCGGATCGGGACTTCTGGGCCGCCCGGGTCGTCACCCGGGGCGACTTGGCCCTGGCGGTCGAGCTGACCGTCAGTGATGAGTACGCCGGGCGGGCCGAGAACCGGTTCCCTCTCATCTGACCCACCCGGCGATCTGATCCACCTCGGTTCTGGCCGAGGGCCGGCCTCCCTTGTGAGGTCGGCCCGGCCAGGACCGGCCGCCTCCCCCCTGGGGCGGCCGCGTCCGGTGGGTCTTCGTTCTGGTCCTGGCCTCTTGTGGCTGGGGCCGGTCGAGCCGGGGTTCGATGCTCCCTGCCGGTGTCGGACCTGTGACGGCTCCGTGGTGGCTGCCTGCACCATTCCCCCCGGTGCGGGCGGCCACCACCCCCAAGAGCGGATGGCGTGGCCCGGCGTGGGGGGCTGCCGTCTGCTGACTGGCGGGCACCCCGGCGGAACCACGGCGGGTGGCCCGTTCTCGCATCACTGTCTGATCCGAAAGAGGTTCCTCATGTTCACATCTTTGTTCTCTGTTCGTTCTGGTCGTCGTCGACGGCCACTCGTCGGCGTGGTCGCGGCGTTGGTGTTGGTGGTGACCGCGGCGGCGTGTGATCCGCCGCCGCCGGAGAACGCGCCGTATTGGCTTCCGGGGACCACGGTGGATGCGTCGCTGCATGGTGCGTTCGTGCGCATCGAGTGGGACGCGCCTCAGGGTGGTGATCCGGTCGCTGCGTATCAGATCAACCTGGGGACCCCTAACGGCACGGGTGTGGCGTTGGTCCCGGCGTCGGTGCGTGATTGCATCATCACTGGCTTGGCCGCCAACACCGCGTACACGATCGTGGTCACGGCCCGGGATGCCCAGATGCATTGGAGTGGTCCGTTGTCGGGCACGCAGGGGAATCGCAAGACCACGATCACGACCATCAACCAGGCCGGTCCTGGCAGCCTGGGGTGCCATCGCGACAACGACGGCGACAGCCTTCCTGACCCATGGGAGACCAACGACGGGTCCTACACCGGCATGACCGATGCCGGGACTGACCCGACCAAGGGCGACACCGACAACGACGGCGTGCCTGATGGTGAAGAGGTCCTCGGCACCGGTGTCCGTGATTGGGACAAGGACGGCATCCCCGATGTCGCCGATGGTCGGGGCAGCATCAACTTGGTGGCCATGGGCGCTCGGCCCACCCACAAGGACATCTTCGTCGAGATGGACTGGACCAGCACACCCGGCTGTCCAACGGGATATCGGCCCACCGCGGCGGCGATCTCCGCGCTGAGAGCTCCGTTCACCGACGCCCCGATCACCAACCCTGATGGCACCACCGGCATCAACCTCATCGTCGACTACGGCCAAGGCGGTGTCTTCGCCGGTGGCAACGCCATCACCCACGACGGCAGCCCCATCGCCGGCGTGCTCAGCGATGCGTACCTGGCGTTCAGAGACGCGAACTTCGACGCCGGCCGTTCCGGCGT
Source organism: Acidimicrobiales bacterium (assembly GCA_035630295.1). Lineage (NCBI taxonomy): Bacteria > Bacillati > Actinomycetota > Acidimicrobiia > Acidimicrobiales > Acidimicrobiales bacterium. The sequence continues at coordinate 61,722 of DASQKY010000003.1, forward strand.
GTTCCGCTACGGCCTCAGTGTGGGATCAGGGAACTCGAACGCGGTCACTGGGACCTGGCTCATGATCTCCGGAGACTGCGCTCGTCCCGCGCATGATCAGGCTGCCCATCTCATGCACGAACTGGGCCACACCCTCAGCCTCGCGCATGGCCGGAAGAGCCCCGAGACTGCGATCGCGGTCGGGGTCGCCAACCAGTTCCCGAACTACAACTCGGTCATGAACTACGCCTACCCCGAGGGGGTCGACACCGACTGCGACGGCGACGGGTTCGACGACCTGGTCCTCGACTACTCCCACGGCACCAACGCCCCCCTGGACGAGTCCGACCTCGACGAAAGCGCCGGCATCTGCAACGGCGTGGACATCGACTGGGACAACGACGGCATCATCGAGAGCTCCGTCCAAGTCGACATCAACCATGACACGGTCATCAACTTCCCCCATTTCGAAGGTGAGGGCTACGACATCCTCCGCGACTTCGACGACTGGGCCAGGGTCGACGAGAGAGGCATGCGCTGCATCCGCATCTGCGACGGGACCCTCTTGTAGCGCGACCTCGACCCCGTCCCGCTGGGAGCTGACCTGATCCCCACCTCGCCGGGGCTGACCTATCCGGTCAGCTTCCGCTTCTGCTCGGGGACCTGACCCCACCACGGAGCTCCCTCTGGATCAGCGTCGACTGACCCTCCCCTCGGTTCGCCGGGGCTGACCCGCCCGGTCAGCCCCGGCGGCATGACCGGCACCAGCATCGGTGGTGGCGTCGGGGAGGGGTGAGGTGACATGGCATCTGGCGGTTTGGCCATGTCGCCGCACAGGGCGCGGATGTGGCTGACCGCCGAACGGTGGGCACCCCGGCGGAACGGCGGCGGTTGCTCTCCTCCTCATCCATTGAGCAGAAAGAGACTCTCGTGTTCAGACCTTTGCTCCCTGTTCGTTCTCGGCCTCGCCGACGGCCCCTCGCTGGGGTGGTTGCGGCGTTGGTGTTGGTGGTGACGGCGGCGGCGTGTGACCCGCCCCCGGAGAACGCGCCGTACTGGCACCCCGGGACCACGGTGGATGCCACCGTGGTCGGCCCGTTGGTGCGCATCTCTTGGGATGCCACCACCGGCGGCGATCCGGCCACCGCCTATCAGATCAACCTCGGGACCCCCACCGGCACCGGTGTGGCGCTGGTCCCGGCGTCGGTGAAGGACTGCTACATCTCCGGCCTCTCGCCCAGCACCGGTTACACGATCGTGGTCACGGCCCGCGATGCCCAGATGCATTGGAGCGGGCCCCTCCCGGGGACGAAGGGCAACCGCAAGACCACCATCACCACCAGCAGCCACGGCGGCGCCGGCCCCAACCTGTGGTGCCACACCGCGGTCGACGCCGACAGCGACGGGTTGCCGAACGGGGTGGAGACCAACGACGGCTCCTACTCCGGCGCCGGGGACACCGGCACCAACCCCAACAACCCCGACACCGACACCGATGGCATCACCGACGGGGAAGAGGCCCTGGGCACCGGTGGCGTCAACCTCTGGGCCATGGGCGCTCGGCCGACGCACAAGGATCTCCTGGTCGAGGCGGACTGGACTTCCACGCCGACCTGCGCGGCTGGCAATCGGCCCACTGCGGCGGTCGTGTCCGAGCTTGCCGCCGTGTTCGCCGGGGGTCCTGTCACCAACCCTGATGGTGTCGGCGGTGTCAAGCTCATCGTGGACTACGGCCAGGGTGGTGTCTTCACCGGTGGGAACGCCATCACCCACGACGGCAGCCACGTCGATGGGCCACGCGAGGAGTTCAACGAGTGGAAAGCCGAGCACCTCGTCCCGGCCCGCCTCGGCGTGTTCCACTACGCGATCATGGTCGGCCTCGGAACCTCGATGGCTGAGAACGGTGGAGACGATCTCACCATCAGCGGGGCCTGCAACCCTGTCCCACACGTTGTTGCCCGCAGCCTCTTGCACGAGTTGGGCCACAACCTTGATCTCATCCACGGTGGCGTCTTCAGTCAGGGCGGCGGCTCTCGCCCGGTCAACGACCTTCCGAACTACAACTCGATCATGAACGACGCCTACGCCGAAGGGGTCGACACCGACTGCGACGGTGACGGCTCGGACGACGGTGTCCTCGACTACTCCGATGGCTCCAACGCCCCGCTGGATGAGTCCGACCTGGACGAGACCATCGGCATCTGCGACGGGCCTGATGCAGGTACGACCGGTGACCCCATCGACTGGGATCGCGACGGCATCTACGAGACCTCCGTCGAGGTCGACATCAACGACGACGACAGGATCAACCTCATCGACAACTTCGGGTACCTCGGGGTGCCCGAAGCGGTGGTCCCCCTCCATGACCACAACGACTGGGCCAAGATCAGCGCAACAGGCCTGCGCTGTGTCGGGCCGCTAGGCCCGTCGTCCTGTTGAAGCAGCCGGACCCCGAACCAGATGCAGCAATGGACTGATTCGATCCCCTTCCGACTGACTCCCGACCCGTCCGCCGGGGCTGACCCACTCGGTCAGCCCCGGGGGCCCGGCTGGGCGTGAGTTTTCCAGCCGCACCGGCACAGAGGGCGGTGAGGTGGTGTTCGAGGGCACCGTGGAGGGGCTGCGGGGCAGCGACACCCTCACCGGGCGGGCACCTGGACGACCGAGCCGCCCTCGAGGACGAGGTGCGGATCGCGTCGGAGGTGCTGGAGGTGCGGGGCACCGGCCTCACCGTTGGCGGGTACGCTCGCCGACCGCTCCACGGGTGGGGGCTGCGGATCCGGACGTCGAGCTGAGGAGACTGCGTGACGGCGACCATCGAAGCCAGTGGGTTGACCAAGCGCTACAAGACCAAGGACGGCGACCTCGAAGCCGTGCGGGGCGTCGACCTGCGGGTCGAGCCCGGTGAGATCTTCGGGTTCCTGGGGCCCAACGGGGCCGGCAAGTCCACCACCGTGCGCATGCTCACCACCCTGCTGTCGATCACCTCGGGCCGGGCCACGGTGGCCGGCGTCGACGTGGCCGCCGACCCGTCGGGGGTCCGCACCAAGATTGGAGTCGCCCTCCAGGAGGCCGGCCTGGACGAGCGCCAGAGCGGCCGCGAGCTCCTCGTCCTGCAGGGCCGCCTGTTCGCGCTGAGCCGGGCCGACGCCACCGAGCGGGCCCAGAGCCTGCTGGAGCTGGTCGAGCTGGTCGACGCCGCCGACCGTCCGCTGAAGAGCTACTCCGGGGGCATGAAGCGCCGCCTCGACCTGGCTTCGGCGCTGGTCCACCGGCCCGAGGTGCTGTTCCTGGACGAGCCCACCACCGGCCTCGACCCGGCCAGCCGGCTGGTCATCTGGGACGAGGTCCGCAGCATCAACGCCCAGGGCACCACGGTCTTCCTAACCACCCAGTACCTGGAGGAGGCCGACCAGCTCTGCGGCCGGCTGGCCATCATCGATGACGGGGTCATCGTGCGCGAGGGCTCGCCGGCCGAGCTCAAGGCCGACCTTCGGGCCCGGGCCGGGCTCGACCGCGATCCCACCCTCGACGACGTGTTCCTCGACGCCACCGGGCGGACCCGGGAACGACAGGCCGGCGACGTCCAGGAGGTCAAGGGATGACCGAGACCCTCGTCCTCACCCGTCGGGCCATCGTGGAGGGGTTCCGCTCCCTCGAGTCGCTGATGCCGGTGTTCTTCATCCCGCTGTTCTTCTTCGTGGTGAACATCGGCCAGGCCGGCAAGATCTTCCCCCGGGAGGGCACGCCGTTCCTGGAGGGCCAGAGCTACGCCGCCTTCTCGCTGCCCACCGCCCTGCTGACGGCGGCCTCCTTCGGCACCGCCGCCCTGTTCCTGGTGGAGGAGATCGAGGGGGGCTACTTCGACAAGCTGCGGGCCACCCCGATCCCCCGCCACGCCATCGTGCTCGGCCGGTTGCTGTCCGAGGCGCTGAAGAACGTCCTGGTCACCACGGTGATCGTGATCGTCGGCCTGCTGTTCGGCGTCCGCATCGAGAGTGGCCCGCTCGGGTTCCTGATCCTGGTGGCCGTCATGTCCGTCTGGGCCACGGTGTTCGCCGGCTTCATGCAGCTGGTGGCCATGAAGAGCCGCAGCGCGGCGGCCACCAACTCGGCCAGCTTCATCTTCTTCCCGCTGCTGTTCCTGACCCCGAACTTCGTGCCTCGTGACCAGCTCACCCGGCCCATGGAGATCGCCGCCTCCTGCAACCCGGTGACCTACATCATGGAGGCGGCCCGGTCGCTGATCCTGGAGGGCATCGAAGGGGACACCCTGGCCCGGTGCGCGGTGGTCCTGGTGGTGGGCATGGTGCTGGCCATCACCCTGAACGTCCGGGCCATCAACCACTACGACTGAGCGGGCCCGCCCCCGGGTCCGGCTTCGACGGCCTCAGTCGCCGGAGGCGCGGAACGGCCGGTGGCCGTGGTGGTCGAGGTGGACGACCTCGCCGATGGGGCGGCGGGTGGTGGGGCCGTAGCGACCCTTGGCCCAGCCGATGGGGATGACGCACACCGGGGTCACGCTGCGGGGCAGGCCCAGGATGCGGCGGGCGGCCGGCACGTACCAGATGGGCAGGGTCTGGAGCGATGCCCCCAGCCCCACGGCCCGGCATGACAGCAGCAGGTTCTGCACCGCCGGGTAGACCGAGCCGTAGAACGACGAGACCGAGATCTGGGGCCGGCCCACCGGCTTGTGCTTCAGGCCCCGGCGGTAGCAGGGGATGACCAGCACCGGCAGCTCGTCGAAGTGCTCGGCCTGCCACTGGCCCGGCCGCATGCGTCGCAACGCCTGCTCGTCCCCCCGGGCCTGGCGCTCCACGATCGGGTTGAACAGTCGGTAGAGCTTCCCGTAGAGCCGGCCGATGCGGGCCTTCTGCTCCCGGTCCTGCACCACCAGGTACGACCAGTCCTGCGTGTCGGAGCTGGTGGGTGCCTTCAGCGACAGCTCCAGCAGCGGGAGCAGCACGTCCATCGAGACCGGGTCGGGGTGCAGCCGGCGCACCGCTCGCTGGGTGCGCATGGCCTCGGCCAGCGGCATCGACAGCCGGGCCAGGGCCTCGGCCGGCTCGGGCGCCACGAACGTCTCGTCCCCCACGGTGGTCATGGCCCGAGCGTAGGGACCGGGCCCCCCGGCCACCGCTTGCCGGTCGATCGTCGGCGTCGAAGTCGGTTGCCCGGGCCGACCGGCCCGGCCAGGCTGCCGGCATGGGCGACCTCGCGGAGCAGACGGCGGTGGAGCACCTGGGCGACGGCCGGTTCACGGCCACCGTCTCCCAGGACTGGGAGATCTGGGGGCCCATGGGCGGGTACGTGGCCGCCCTGGCCCTCCGGGCCGTGGGGGCCCGCACGCCCCACGCCCACCCGGCGGCCTTCTCCTGCCACTACCTGGGGGTGGCCCGCTTCGCCCCGGTCGACATCGTGGTCGAGGTCCGCAAGGAGGGGCGGGCCGCCTGCTCCCACCGGGTCGACATCACCCAGGAGGGCCGGCCCATCCTCGACGCCATGGTGTGGAGCACGGCCGACGGCGAGGGCCTGGAGCACGACGAGACCGTCCCGCCCGACCTGCCCGGTCCCGACGAGCTGAAGAGCATCGTGGACCTGATCCCCCCCGACGCCGAGCCGCCCTTCCCCTTCTGGGCCAACTTCGACGCCAAGCCCATCGCCTTCGAGCCCGACTGGCCGCCGCCCGGGCCCCGGCGCGCGGCCTGGCAGGAGTGGCTCAAGTTCCTCCCCACCTCCACCTGGGACGACGAGTGGGTCGATGCCGCCCGCTCGGTGATCCTGGTCGACCTGCCCAGCTGGCCCTCGGCCCACCGGCCCCACGCCTGGAAGCAGGAGCCGTGGATGGCCCCCACCCTCGACCTCAACGTGGCCTTCCACCGCCCGACCTGCGGCGAGGAGTGGCTGCTGTGCGACGGCACCGCCCCCGTCTCCACCGGGGGGCTGTTCGGCTGGACGGCCCGGGTGTGGAGCGCCGAGCGGCGCCTCATGGCCTCCGGCGGCGGCCAGTGCCTCTACCGGCGCATGCGCACCTGAGGGCGGCGCGGGCGGCGCTAGCTGGCCGCGTACTCGGGGCGGGTGAAGGCGTACTCGGCCAGCACCGTCGAGGTGGACGGGCCGGCCAGCAGGGTCGTCAGCTCGGCGGCGCTGGGCGCCCGGCCCAGCATCTGGATCACGATCACCGAGACGTTGACCACCTTGGCCTGGGTGGCCGCGTACTCGGCCGACTCCGAGAACCCGACCATGACCCGGCCCCGGCTGCGCCGCCCCGAGCGGAGCTCCCCGGTCCAGAAGGCCAGCCCGGGGTCGTCGGCCGGCCGGCCCAGGACGTTGCGATAGAGGAGGTCCACCAGCTCGGCGTCGCTGAGGGCGCCGTAGCGCCGGGCGAACTCGGCCGACGCCGCGAACATCCCGCTGATCCGGGACAGGGAGGCGCCGGCGCGCTTGCGCTCGATCCAGTACTGGAGGCCGGTGGCGTCGGGGACGCGCAGGAACGCGGCCCGGTACAGGCGGGTCACCGGGTCGACGTTGGCCCGGTTCTCGTTCGACGACCGCAGGGAGGCCACCAGGTCGGCCCGGGTGCGGGTGCCCAGCAGGAGGCGCTGGTTCCAGGTGGCCCGCTCCGACGCGGTGGGCGCCCGCCCGATCAGGTCGAGGTACTGCCGGTCGATCAGCCGGCCCAGGCTGGTGAACGGGGCCGCGCTCCCCACCGGGAGCCGGAGCATGCCTCGGCCGTAGACGTTGTCGGTGCCGGCCGCGCCCCGGTCCTGGGTGGCGGTGCGGAGGTAGCCGGCCAGGCCGGCCGGGGTGGACGCCATCCCGGCGTCGAGGGCCAGGGCCAGGGCCCCGGCCGCCGCCGGTGTGGACGCGCTGGTCCCGTTGAAGCACTGCTCGCCGTAGGACGTGGTGGCCACGCAGGCCGGGGCGGCCAGGTCCGGCTTGACCCGCCCGTCGTTGGTGGGGCCCTGCGAGCTGTAGGAGGCGATGGCCGTGCCCCCGGGCGGGTCGATGGCTCCCACGGACAGGGTGCCCGGGTTGGCCGAGTCGGCCATGGGGGCCGCCGCCGCGTGGGGGTTGGACCACCGCTCCAGGCCGGCCCCGTTCACCATCAGCTCCATCACGTCGCCGGTGGTGCCGTTGCCGGCGTGGTACCGGTACACGGCCACGCCCACCGCCCGCCGCACCCGGCACGGCATGGTGTTGAGCCGTTCGATGGGCGGGGCGCCGGAGCGCTGGTCGTCGATGCTCTGGCTGATGGGCACCGGCGGGGTCACCGTCATGTCGTAGAGCACGACGTCGTAGTCGGTGGCGTTGCCGGCCCAGTCGTCCCACCGCAGGCCGTTGAAGTACCAGCAGGTGGTGGCCAGCAGCTCGTCGCCGGGGGCGAAGTCGAGCCAGCCGTCGTTGTCGGTGTCGGTCCACGGGCCCCGCCAGTACGAGCCGCTGCGGGTGGGGGTGCCGCCGTTGTTGCCGGCCGAGTTGACGTACACCATGCCCTTGGCCACGGCGTCGTCGATCACGTCGGCCACCCCGCCGGTGCCGTCGCCGGGCCCGTCGTACTCCGCCGTCTGGGACCGGGTGATGATCTGCACGCCCTGGCTGTGGAACCAGTCGACGGCGGCCTGGAAGTCGGCGGTGGTGAGGGCGTCGGCGATGTAGATCTGGGCGCCGGGGGCCATCTCGTGCACGACCTCGGCCACCGCCACCCCGTGCTCGGAGCGCGCCCCCCAGATGTCGCACGGCGCCCCGGCCCACCGGCAGAACGCGCCCGCCGGCCCGCCCCCCAGGTCTCCGGCGCCGGCGGCCGCCAACCACGTGGCGCCGTCGAAGGTGTCGATGATGCCGACCTTGGTGCCGGCCCCGTCGATGCCGGCGGCGTGCCACTCCTCCGCGTTGGTGATGGCCACCTCGGCTCCGGGCGTGCCCTGGGCCCGTTCCTCGGCGGTGGGCGCCACCCGGGTGGGCGTGGTCACGTAGGTGACGTGGGGGGCGGCCTCCACGGCGGCGACGGCACCCGCCAGCATCGTCGCCTCGACCGCATGGTCGCCTGCCGGCCCGTGGAGCCGCCCCCCGTGAGCCGCGACGGCGCCCTCAGCCGCGGCCCGATCCCCGTCGTGGTGGACTTCCACCACCACGGTCTTCTGTGCCTCCTGCGCCGCCGTCTGGTCCAGGGTGGCGTTGCTGGGTCCCGCGCCGGCCCGTGGGCGTGAGGGCGGGGAGGCGACGAGGTCCTCGGCCGCGGTCGGGACGACGGTGTCGGTGCCGGCGTCGAGCCCCGCCCGGGCCGCCGGATCGGCGGCCGGGGTGGCCGGGCTGGCCGGGGCCGCGGCTCCGACGCTCAGCGACGTGATGGTGATCCCGCCCGCGACGGCGCAGGCCCCGAGGGCCCTGCGGGTACGTCGACCCATTGTCCTCACCTGGTCCTTCGCCGGCCGCCACCCGAGTGCGACCCAGGAGGCGAAGGTACTCCTGCAGGCTGTGTGAAGTCACTACTTCAGACTGTTCTTTTCCGACTTTATCCCTGGTCGGACCGTTGCTGCCAAAAGTTTGACGTTCAGATGTCCTCTCGATCGGACAGGCCGATCCGGTCCTCGGTGGGCAGCCCGGGGGCCTCGGTGCCGAGACCCACGCGAGGTGTCCGGGTGTCGCCCTCCTTTGACGTCAAAGCGTTGCGGCGGCGCTCGGCCCTGCCGTGCTACGACAGGGGGGTGACCGCTGCGCCGGCCGATGTCCACCTGCGGGTCCGGCCCGGGCGAGAGATCACCGGCATGTCCGCCGTCCTGGTGCCCCACACCGCGGCCGGCGCCATCGACTGGGCGGCCACCGAGGCCCACATCGCCCGGACGGCGGCCGCCGGACTGGTGCCGGCGGTGAACATGGACACCGGCTACGTGCAGCTCCTGAGCGGCACCGACCAGGAGCGGGTGCTCGACCTGGCCGCCGCCGTCACCAGCGGCCGGTTCGTGGCCGGCGCCTACGTGGCCGACCAGCCCGGCGACCCCTTCGCCCTCGACGCCTACGTGTCCGCCGCCGAGGCGGTGGCGGCCCGGGGCGCCACCCCCGTCGTGTTCCCCTCGCACGGCCTCAACGCCCTCGACGACGAGGGCTGGGTGGCCGCCCTGGCCGCCATCGGGGCCCGCCTCGACCGCTTCATCGGCTTCGAGCTGGGGTCCATGTTCGTGCCCTACGGGCGGATCCCCTCCCTCGACGCCTACCGGGGCATGGTCGAGATCCCCCAGTGCATCGGGGCCAAGCACTCCTCCCTCAGCCGCCAGCTGGAGTGGGACCGCCTGGCCGTGCGGGACGAGGTGCGCCCCGAGTTCCAGGTGCTCACCGGCAACGACCTGGCCATCGACATGGTGGTGTACGGCTCGGACTACCTGCTCGGCCTGTCCACCTTCGCCCCCGAGGCCTTCGCCGCCCGCGACCGCCTGTGGGCCGCCGGCGACCCCGCCTTCCACGAGCTCAACGACCTGCTCCAGTACCTGGGCCACTTCACGTTCCGGGCCCCGGTGCCCGGCTACCGCCACGACGCGGCCATGGCCTTCGTGCTGCGGGGCTGGGCCGCCAGCGACGCCACCCCGCCGGGCGTGCCCCGCCGCCCCGAGGCCGATCGGGCCGTGCTGGCCGACATCCTGGAGCGCCTGGAGGCGTGGGGGTGAGGATCACCCAGGTCAAGAAGCTCGCCACCCTCGACGCCCTTCGGGCCCACCTCGAGGCGCTGGGGGTGGAGATCCCGGTGGCGGCCGAGGTCGACCCGGCCGGGGTGCTGGCCACGCCGGTCGAGGTGCACGACGGGTCGGCCGGCACGCTCACCATCCCCAACCGGTTCGCGGTGCTGCCCATGGAGGGCTGGGACGGGGGGCCCGACGGGCGCGCCACCGACCTGGTGCGCCGGCGCTGGGGCCGCTTCGCCTCCAGCGGCTGCGGGCTGGTGTGGGGCGAAGCCACCGCGGTGCGCGCCGACGGCCGGGCCAACCCCCACCAGCTGGTGCTGGACGAGACCACCGTCGACGACATCGCCGCCCTGCGAGACGTGCTCGACCCGGCCCAGGTGGCCGGCGTCCAGCTCACCCACTCCGGGCGCTGGTGCCGGCCCGACGGGCCCCTCGTCCCCCGCACCGCGTACGCCCACCCCGCCCTCGATCCCCGCAGCGGGGCCACCGGGGCCTCGGTCCTGAGCGACGACGAGCTGGACGAGCTGGCGGCCACCTACGTCGAGGCCGCGGTGTTGGCCCACCAGGCCGGCTTCGCCTTCGTGGACGTGAAGCACTGCCACGGCTACCTCCTGCACGAGCTCCTCACCGCCCACGACCGCCCGGGCCGCTACGGCGGCGACCTGGCCGGGCGCACCCGGTTCCTGCGCACCGTGGTGGCCGGCATCCGGGACCGGGCCCCGAGCCTGGCCGTGGCCGTGCGCCTGTCACTGTTCGACCTGCGGCCCTACACGGCGGGGGAGGGCGGCGTGGGGGTGCCCGACGGCTCCGGCCCGTACCGCCACGCCTTCGGGGGCGACGGCACCGGCCTCGGCATCGACCTCACCGAGACCCACGCCCTGCTGGACGTGGTCGGGGAGCTGGGCATCGGCCTGGTCAGCGCCACCGCCGGCAGCCCCTACTACGTGCCCCACGTGCAGCGCCCGGCCTACTTCCCGCCCTCCGACGGCTACCAGCCCCCCGAGGACCCGCTGGTGGGGGTGGCCCGCCAGCTGGCCGCCACCGCCGAGGTGGCCGCCCGCCACCCGGGCCTCACCGTCGTGGGCGGCGGCTACAGCTACCTGCAGGAGTGGGTGCCCCAGGTGGCCCAGGCCGTGGTGGCCGGCGGCGGGGCCGACCTGGTCGGGTTGGGCCGCATGGTCCTCTCGTACCCGGACCTGCCGGCCGACGTCCTGGCCGGCCGGCCCCTGCAGCGGCCGCTGCTGTGCCGCACCTTCAGCGACTGCACCACCGCCCCCCGGAACGGGCTGGTCTCGGGGTGCTTCCCCATCGACCCCTTCTACAAGGACCACCCCCAGCGGGTGGAGCTGACCCGGGCCAAGAAGGAGGCCAAGGCCCGCCTGCGCTGATGCTCTGACCGCATGCCGGGCACGGATCAGCCCGACATCCCGGCTCTTTCGTGCCCGGTATCGGGGGAGGTCACCAGCGGGAGCGGGACTCCTCGGCGAAGCCACCGATGCCGTCGACCCGCACCACCGTGCCGTCCTCCGTGGTGACGTGGCCGGCCCACGTGCCGAACACCTGGTGGACCTCGGTGGCCAGCACCACGGCCTGGACCTTGGTGTGGCGGTCGTGGCGGGGGGTGAGGGTGACGTCCAGGGAGCCGTCGGGGTGGCGGACCCGCCACGGCCGCAGGGGCCGGTCCCAGTGGTAGGACCACTCCAGCTCCTGGCCGATCTTGGTCAGCCGACCGTCGACCAGCACACCGTTCTCGGTGGCGCCGGTGCCCTCGGTCCACCGCCCACCGAACTGCAGGCCGACCACGGTGGCGCCGTCGGTGGCCGGCCCGGCCCCGCCACCCCAGTTCCAGCGGGTGCGGTAGGGCCAGCGGCCCCGGCCCACGTCCAGCACGCCCCACGCCGGGCCGTCGTCGTCGCCGAGGTGGTGGACCACGTCGCCCACCCGCAGCGTCCCCCGGGCCGGCCGGGCCTGGTGCTTCGACGTGTACTGGAAGAGGGTCTCGGTCCAGGGGATGACCACGTTCAGCGACTCGTGGCCCGGGGGCTGGTCCACGTGCACGTCCAGGGTGCCGGGCCGGCCGTCGGCCTCGTCCCACCGGGCCACGAGGCGGGTGCCGTCCTCGTCGTCGGTCAGGTCGAGGTCGAGGGGGCGGCTGCGGAACCGCAGCGGTTCGGCGCCGGGCCGCTCGGGCAGGCGCAGGCCTCGGCCCAGGGGAGCGGGGACGTCGCGCCCGCCCTCGGTGCCGGTGCGCAGGTCGACCCACCAGACGGTGGCCACGCCCAGGTAGCCCACGTGGCCGTAGGTGACGGCCAGGGCCAGGTCGTCTCCGAGCACGGCCCAGTAGTCCCACCGCTTGGTCCGGAACCGCCGGCCCCGCAGGTTGGCGGTGTGGAGGGGGCGGCGGGACCAGCCCCGGGCGGCGGGGGCCAGGCGCCGGCCGTCGGGGAGGCACAGGTCGACCGGAGCGGTGATCTCGTGCTCGGCGGTGGCCACGCCCCAGTGTGACCGATGCCCTGTGGGCTCTGGGGTTGAGCGATGTTACCGTCGGTAATACCGAAGTCCGGCCGTCCCGACGGTCCCGACGAGAGGATCCCCCGCATGAGCGCTGCCGCCACCCTGGACCCCACCGCCCCCGAGGCCCGGGAGACCCCGGCCCTGAAGGTCCGCCGCATCTCCTTCGACTACCCCGGCGACGAGGACATGCCCCGGCACTTCATGGACGACGGCGACCTGGTGATGAGCCACATCGTCTCGGTGCTCTCCGCCCTCTTCCCCGAGGGGGAGGACTTCTTCGTGCGCAGCGTCCGCCACTACCGCGACGAGATCACCGACCCGGTGCTGAAGAAGCAGGTGGCCGGCTTCATCGGCCAGGAGGCCATCCACGGCCGGGAGCACCGGGAGTTCAACGACCGCCTGGCCCGGATGGGCTACATCACCCGCCTGGTCGACCGCACCACCGCAGTCCGCCTGAAGCTCAGCGAGAAGGTCGCCCCGGCCCGGGTGAACCTGGCCGTCACCGCCGCCCTGGAGCACTACACCGCCACCCTGGCCGAGGTGCTGCTGGGCGACCCCGCGGCTCAGGCCACCTTCACCGAGGACGAGGTGAGGGGCCTCCTCATGTGGCACGCCATCGAGGAGAGCGAGCACAAGGCGGTGGCCTTCGACGTGTACCAGGCCGTCTGCGGCGACCCGAAGTTGCGGGCCCGGGTCATGAACGCGGTGACCGTCGGCTTCCTCGGCACCGCCGTGGTGTTCACCCTGCTGTCGCTGGCCAAGGATCCGGCGTCACGCGACCTGCGCCGCCTGGGGCAGAGCCTCAAGAAGATCCGCACCTCCCCGTGGCTGACCAAGGACGTCCGGGCCCGCATCCGGGACTACAACCGCCCCGACTTCCACCCCGACGACCACGACGCCACCGCCCTCCTCGAGGAGTGGCGCGACCGCCTCTTCGGCGAGCACGGCACCCTCACCGACCACCTCGCCTCCTGACCAGGAGGCGCTACGGCGTCGGTGCCTCGGAGAGCCGATCCTCGTTGCCGCCCCACGGACGGATCACCGGTGAGCTCGCAGGGGCGGGATGCTCCTCAGGGCTGATTGAGGGCGCGGGGGGTGGCTCCGGACGGGCAGCAGTTCTTCCGGCTCCGGGGCCGTCCTGGGACGATGCCGCCGTCGATACCAAGCTGCGGGGCACGTCCTGCTCAACCGCCTCCTGCTCGACCGCGCCGGGTACGGGGCGGCTACGCGGTGCGGACGGAGCCCAGGGTCGGAGGCGCTCGACGGTGGACGAGTAGAAGTCGTCCAGTACACCCAGCACTGAGCCGATGAACGATCCCCGGCCCTCGCCCCGCTTCGTTCCCATGGGCGCGGCCTGAACGAGCCTGAAGGCGCGCAACTCCCGCTTCGGGTCCCCGATGAGGATCGACGGGTCGGAGCGGACGTCCCGTAGGAGCTCCGAGGTGGCCACGGCGCGTCCGTTGAAGACGAAGGTGTCGATTCGAAGGGTGTCAGGGGCCTCCTTCAACTGCCTCAGCAGCCAGTTGATGCGGGTCAGCGGCCGGCCCTCCTTCGGCGCGTCGATGGTGAGGGAGCACATCACTCGCTGGGCTCGCAGGTCGGCAGCGAGGGTCAGGGGCGCCACACCACCGGGGATGCGGATGTCCCGTTGGAGGAGGCCGTTCCGGGTCAGGTTCTCCACGAGAACCTGGTTGGCGACCGTCGGATCTGCTGCTTCGCGTCGCGGCAACGCGGGTTGGACCTCGACGCCCAGCCGCTGACCGTGAACGAGGCAGGCGAAGCGGATGAGTTGGTCCCACCGGGAGGCGACCCGGGGAGCTCCCTTGTCGGTGGGGCGGAGGGTGCCCGCGTCGACGGCGTTGCGGACCGTGACCCAATCGTCGCCCATGTCGTCGAAGCCCATGGCCCCGGAGCGAGGGTGCTCCAGGTAGCGGATCAACTCACCAAGGATCCACGCCTGGTCGGGATCGGCAACACCGCGGTGGACCTTCTGCATCACGGCCGCCGTCGTGACCTCCGTCCACGAGATGTGGTGCAGTTGGACCTTCTTGAGCTTGCGACGATCGACCGCCGTCGGGTGGAGGCCAGGTAGAGGTGCGAGCTCGTTCGAGACCGTGATCAGCGCATCGAACCCTTCTGTCCGGGCCACGTCGAGGTAGTCCTCCAGTTGGGCTTTGATCAGCGCGTTCGTGACGGTCTTCACTTCGACCAGCGCGGTCCATTCGTACGTGCCTCGCCGGACGCGGACCAGGCCGTCGGGGAACACCTTCCGCTCGCCCAGGTCGAACGGGACCTCGATGAACGTGTCGATGGTGCCGGACAGCGCCCCGAACCGCTTGGTCAGGGCCAAGCCGAACTCTCGGACAGAGCTCATGACGGCCAGGAGGGCCGAGGTCGCCCTTCGCTCCTGCTCGTCGGCACCGTTGATGCCCGACGTGGGGATCAAGCGCGCCGCGTGCCAGGTCTCCTCGCTCATCGGAAGGTCCTTCCCCTCGTCGGCCCGTGACAGTACTGGGGGGTACGGTCCGGTTCTCGGACCGCCTCCGGCCAGCCCTGAGACGCCAAAGTCCGCGCTCTCGACCTGACTGGTCCATCCGTCGTCGCCCTGCGGGGGCGGGCCGATCCGGTCCGTGAACAGCTGTCACCGGCTGGCTCATCGCGTCCTCTGTGGGTGAGAGGGCGGGTTGAGGGTCCGGGGTTGGGCTAGTGAGGGGCGTCGTGGGACGAGTGGAGAGCGACGACGTCGACGGGCTGCTGGCCTCGTACCAGGGGGAGCGGCCGGCGCCCCCGGGGCGGCCCTGGGTCATGGCCAACATGGTCGCCGGGCTGGACGGCAGCGCGGCCATCGACGGGCGGGTCCGCGGGCTGTCCGGCGAGGTCGACCGGGCCCTGTTCGTGCACCTGCGGGCCCAGGCCGACGTGGTGCTGGTGGGGGCGGCCACCGTCCGGGCCGAGCGGTACGGGCCCCTGCGCCTCACCGACGAGCAGCGCAAGGCCCGGCTCGACGCCGGCCGGACCGAGGTGCCCCGGCTGGCCGTGGTGTCGCGCTCGCTGGTCCTCGACTGGGACGGTCCCGCCTTCACCTCCGACGACGGCCCCCGCCCCCTGGTCGTCACGTCGTGGTCGGCGCCGGTCGAGCTGCGGGCCGAGGCCGAGGCCCACGCCGAGGTGCTGGTGGCCGGCGAGGACACCGTCGACCTGGCCGCCGTCCTGGCCGAGCTGGGCGACGCCGGCGCGTCGGTGGTCCTGACCGAGGGCGGCCCCATGCTCCTGGGCGAGCTGGTGGCCGAGGGCCTGCTCGACGAGCTGTGCCTGACCCTGGCTCCGGTGCTGGGCGGTGACGCCCTCCCCGTCGCCGTCTGGCCCCCCGGGCGCCGGCCCGCGCCGGAGGTTCACCTGGTGGAGGCCCGCGAGGTGGGCGGCCACCTGTTCCTCCGCTACCACCTGGACGGCCGGTGACCGACGAGGTCCACGTCGCCTTCGACGCCCTGGTCGGCGAGTTGGTCTCGCCCCTGGTCGTGGTGACCACCGCGGCCGACGGCGTGCGGGCCGGGTGCCTGGTCGGCTTCCACGGGCAGTGCGGCATGGAGCCCCGCCGGTACGCGGTCTGGCTGTCCAAGGCCAACCGCACGTACCGGGTCGGGATGCTGAGCGAGGTCTTCGCCGTCCACTTCCTCGGCCGGGACGACACTGCGGCCGCCGCCCACTTCGGCGGCGAGACCGGTGACGAGGTCGACACCTTCGCCGGCTGGGCGTGGTCCGGGGGCGAGGGCGGCGTGCCCCTACTCGACGCCTGCCCCAACCGGATCGTGGGGCGCCGGACGGCCCTCCTCGACGCCGGCGCCGACCACGTCTGCGTGGTGCTCGACCCGGTGGCCGTCACCCACGAGGGGTTGGGCGGCCAGCTGTCCCTGGCCGACGTGGTCGGCCTGGAGCCCGGCCACGCCGCCACCGAGCGCCAGCGGCCCTGACGGACACCACCCGGCGGCCGGTGGCGGGACGGACCGCTCTCAGTCGTCGTCGGGCGGCGGAGCAGCCGAGTGGCCGATCAGCTCGCCGGCCCGGAGGACGGTGACGGGCCCGTCCTCGCTGACCACCACCACCGTGGCCCGGGGGTCGTCGTAGCTGTAGCGCCGGCCGGCGGTGTGGCGCATGCCCCGGTAGCCGTCGACGCCGCCCTCGGCCTCGGCGCTGGGCACCAGGCGCACACCGATCTGGCGCAGGGTCCCGGACCGGTCGAACACGGCCGCCCCGTCGACCTGGGCCAGGGCGTGGCGCAGGGGGGCCAGGTCGGCCGGGCGGCGGACCTGCAACGGCGGGGGCGCGGCCAGGCGGCCCTCCACCCCGGCGGGGAGGCCGTCGTCACCCGGGCCGTCGTCGGCCCGGTAGAGGAGCGTGGCCCCGATGTTGCGGGCGCCGAGGTCGTGCACGGCGAAGGCCAGCAGCGTCTCCAGCACCTCGCGGTCGCCCTGGGCCCCTCCGGCGGCCACGGCGTCCACCCAGGTGGCCACGAGCGGCTCGTGGTGCCAGCCGATGCCGTCCCAGCGGTGCACGCCGAAGGGCCCCACCACCCGCACGATGCCGGCCGGGTGGCGCTGCACGGCCACCGCGCCCAGCGCATCGACCAGGACCACCAGGTCGCGCTCGGATCCGGCGGGCCGGTCGAACACCGCCCACTCGTCGTCGCCGCCCGGGCGGCGGATGAGCCAGCTCGACATGCCGTCGGCGTAGCGCCGGGCCACGTCGGTGGAGCGCTCACCGGTCGGCCGGCGCTCGATGGCCAGGTCGGTGGCCGCCTCCCAGCCGGCGGGATCGGTGGTGGGAGCGACGAAGGCGCCGAAGCTGGGGACCCGCCGCTCGTGGATCTTGGGTCGCAGAGCGTAGTCCAGCTCCCGGAGGGCGAGACCGTGCCAGGGCTCGGTGCCCCCCAGGTCCAGGCCGACCTCGGCCAGTTCGTCGACCAGGCGGGCCAGGCGGCGGGGGGAGGGGGGGAGGGGAGCGCCCATGGCCGCAGGCTACGGAGGGGCCGGACGATCGCGCGCCGGGCCGGGCCAGCGGGCAGCATCGGGGCGTGGGCGACGACGCCGAAGCTGACAGCGCACCGGGACCCGACACCGACCCGGAGGCCGGGCGCCACCCGCCGGCCGTCGACGGCCGGACGGCACGGCGCGACCGCAACCGGGACGCCGTCCTCGACGCCGTGATCGAGCTGTTCGGCGAGGGCATGCTCCTGCCCGCCGCCGTCGACGTGGCCGAGCGGTCCGGTGTGTCGCCCCGGTCGGTGTTCCGCTACTTCGAGGACACCGAGGCCCTGTCCCGGGCGGCCATCTCGCGGCACATGGAGCTGGTGGAGCCGCTGTTCGCCCTGCCCGACGCCGCCGTCGGCTCGGTCGACGACCGCATCGAGCGCCTGGTGGCGACCCGCCTGCGGTTGTGGGAGGCGGTGGCCCCGGTGGCCCGGGCCGTCATCGTGCGGGCCCCGGTCAACGAGCTGATCGCCGCCCAGCTGGAGCGCAACCGGGAGCGGATGCGGGCCCAGGTCGAGACGGCCTTCGCCGGTGAGCTGGATGCCTGCGACCCGGCCGAGCGCCGGGCCCTGCTGGCCGCGGTGGACGTCCTGTGCGGCTACGAGGGCCTCGACCACCTGCGCCGGCACCGGGACATGACCGTGAGCCAGTCGCGGGACGTGCTGATCCGGGCCCTGAGCCGGCTGTTCGCCGCCCGGCCCGGCGAGCCCGGGGTGCCGGGCTAGCTGGTCGTCGCTTAGCTGGTCATGCCCCCGAGGCCGACCAGGCCGCGGGCCAGCTCGATCTCGCCCATGTGCCGGAGGCCGTGCTGGTAGATCCAGCACTCGGCCGCGTCGAGGAGGGTGATGCCCTCGGGGCCGGCCACCCGGGCGCTGTAGGTGCTGGCCACCTGGGGCGGGAAGGGCCGGGGCACCACCACCCGGGTCAGCTCGGCCGGGTCGAGCTGGTCGAGCCAGGCCTCGGTGCGGGCGAACACGGCCCGCATGTAGGCCTTGAAGGCCTCGTAGTCGCCGATGCGCTGGTGGACCATCTCGTCCACGGTGCGGTGCTTGCCGTGGTCGTCGATGGCCGGCCGGACCCGGTCGTGCCACCCCTGGTCCCAGATGGGCGGGGTGCCGGTCATGAGCATGAACGAGGCGTCGATCATGTTGGTGATGTGGAACAGCGAGAAGGCGATGGGCAGGACGCCGTCGCGCTCGAAGTGGTTCACGTGGTCGAGGTCCATGGTCTCGACGGCCTGCTCGTAGAGCGAGTGCAGGGCCCGCATGCGCCGCTGCAGGGAGTCGAGCACGAGAGCGTCGGACATGGCCCGAGCCTAAGTAGTGACACTATGACTGTCAACTGTTACCCTGGGCCGATGCTGGGGAGCGTCCGCCACGAGATCCGCATCGCCCGGCCCGCCGCCGACGTGTGGGTCCTGGCCGGCGATCCCGCCCGCCTCCACGAGTGGTTCCCCGGCATCGTGGCCTGCACCGTCGAGGGCACCCACCGCACCATCACCACCGGCGCCGGGTTCGACATGCCCGAGGAGATCCTGGTGCGCGACGACGTGCACCGACGGTTCCAATACCGGCTGGACATGCCGGTCATCGCCCATCACCGGGGCACCATCGACGTCATCGACCTGGGCGACGGCACCTGCCTGGCCGTCTACGCCACCGAGGCCGACCCCCGCACCATGGCCCTGGTCATCGGAGGCGGGTCGAAGGGCGCCCTCGACGAGCTCAAGCGCCAGATGGAAGGACCTCCCTGATGGGCCGAAAGATCCTCTTCGTCACCACCGACCAGCAGCGCTACGACGCCCTGGGCTGCAACGGCGGCACCGTGGCCCGCACCCCGGTGGTCGACGCGCTGGCCGCCCACGGGGTGCGCTACGAGCGGGCCCACCCCCAGTCGGTGGTGTGCATGCCGTCGCGCTCCACCATGCTCACCGGCCAGCACCCCAGCACCCACGGCGTGTGGATGAACGGCGTGCCCCTGCCCGTCGACGCCCCCTCGGTGGCCGCCGAGCTGCGGGCCGCCGGCTACCGCACCGCCCTGGTCGGCAAGCCCCACTTCCAGCCCTTCCTCGACCCCTTCGGGCGCTTCGAGGAGAACCGCTTCGCAGCCCACGGCCAGGTCGACCTGCCCGACCCCCACCGGGGCTTCGAGCACTTCGAGTCGGCCACCCACGGGGCGGCGGGCCCCCTGCACTACGCCCGCTGGCTGGCCGCCGAGCACCCCGAGGCGGTCGACATGTTCTACCCGGTGCTGGACCGCGCCCTGGAGGTCAACTCCCTCGGCGGCGGGGCCACCGGGGCGCCCCAGGTGCACGACAACCCCATCCCCCGGGACTGGTACCACACCGACTGGGTGGCCGACCGCACCATCGGCTGGCTCGACTCCCTCGACGCCGGCGACGACTGGTTCGCCTGGATGAGCTTCCCCGACCCCCACCACCCGTGGGACCCGCCGGCCTCCGAGCTGGGCCGGGTCGACTGGCGCGACGTGCCCCTGCCCGACGGCTACCTGGCCGACCCGGCCGAGCGGGACCGCGTCCTCGACGCCAAGCCCCGGCACTGGCGGGCCTGGTACGACGGGCGCCTGGTGTCCAACTACGAGGCCCCCCTGGACTGGGTGCCGGCCACCCTCACCGCGGAGCAGGTGCGCGAGGTCAACGCCCGCAACGCGGTGGAGTGCGAGCTGATCGACGAGGCCCTGGGCCGGGTCCTGGCCGCCGTCGCCGCCCGCGGCTGGGCCGACGACGTGGACGTGGTGTTCACCACCGACCACGGCGAGCTCCAGGGCGACTTCGGCCTGCTGTTCAAGGGCCCGTACCACGTCGACGGCCTGATGCGGCTCCCCCTGGTGTGGCGGCCCGCCCCCTCGACCGGGGCGGCGCCGGCCACCGTGACCCGGCCCGTGGGCCTGGTCGACCTGGCCCCCACGTTCTGCGCCATCGCCGGCCTGGACGTGCCCGGCTGGATGGAGGGCCGGCCCCTGCCCACCGACGACGCCGATGCCGAGGCCCGGGGCTTCGAGCGGGTGCTCACCGAGTGGGACAGCGAGCTGTTCGGCATCGACGTCCACCTCCGCACCATCACCCGCGACGGGTGGGTGTGCACCACCTACGGCCCCGGCCACGCCCACGACGGCACCGAGGGCGAGCTCTACGACCTGGGCGAGGACCCGCTCCAGCGGGCCAACCTGTGGGACGACCCGGCCCGGGCCGCCCTGCGGGACGACCTGCTGGCCGACCTGCACGACCACCAACCCCCCATGCGCACGCCCTTGGCGACGGTCGAGGCCCCCGTGTGACGGGGCTGTGGCCCAGCCCGTGGCCGGCCGAGGACGGGGGCCCGGTCCAGCTCCAGGCCCCCCACGGCGGGGCAGCCCTGGGCCTGCAGCCGGGGGAGCGGCTGGTGGCCACGTCCCGGGAGGCGATGGTGGCCACCATGGTCGTCCTGCGCGACCCCGGCCAGGTGTACCTGCTGCGCCACACGACCGGCGACGAGGCCGTGGCCTGGGTGGAGCGCATCGATCCGATCACGCTGGAGTGCCTGGAGCGCTTCCTTCACCACCCTCACCCGGGTCACGATCGAGCCGGGCTGAGGGCGGCGGCGGCCGCCGGCCCGGCGCCCCCCTCGTCCACCAGGGCGGCCAGGGCCGCGGCCCGCAGGTGCTCGTCGGCGGCGCCCGCCGCCACCCGCAGGGCATCTGTGAAGGCCGGCCGGTGAGCCCGGAAGCCGAGGACCAGGAGGCTGCGCTGGCGCAGCCCCCCGAGGGCGTGGCGCCGGTCGGCCGGATCGGCCTGCTCGTCGGCCAGGGTGGCCAGGTGTCGGGTCACGTGGACGTCGCCGTCCCGGGTGGCCCGTCGCCGAGCGCCGTCCCGGGCGCGCCGTGCCGTCTCATCCATCCCCATCTCAATCCCTCCCCGGATCGCATGGCTGGCGCCGACACTACCCGGACGGGTGGCGGTGCGCTGCGGGGGCGGCGCGGTCGGCCCCGAGGGCGCCGGTGAGGGGCCCCCGAGGTCTTCAGATCGTGTAGGCCAGCCGGGTCAGGACCTGGTGGCCCAGGGCGGTGTCGCCCTCGACCTCGACGGGGTCGTCCAGCTCGTCGAGGGTGGCTCGGCCCCCGGCCAGGCGCGAGAAGGCGTGTACCCCCAGGCGCAGGGTCACGGTGGCCGGCCCGTCCAGCGCCTCGACCACCCGGGCCCGCCCGTCCACCGCCACGTGCAGGTCGCGGCCCAGGTCGGTGAGGGCGAAGGTGACCGAGGTGCCGTCGGGGGCGCCGGCCTTCTTGCCCACCGCGTAGCCGAGGGCGCTGGCCATCTCGTCGATGGTGACCTCCACCGGCAGGCCGGTGGTGTGGCCGGGGCGGCGCAGCGCGTCGCGGATGTCCTGCTCGTGCATCCAGCAGTCGAACACCCGGATGCGCATGAACCGCCCGTAGGAGTCGGGGCCGGCCGGGGTGAAGCTCTCGGCCTCCCACTCGTCGTCGCCCATGGCCCGCAGGGTGGCGACGCGCTCGGCGGTGACGTCCCGCAGCAGGGCCAGCATCTCACCGGGGTCGGTGCCGGCGTGGCCGATGACCCAGGCCTCGTTGAAGGCGCCGATGTCGTTGCGGACGTGCGGCCGGGCGTCCCGGTCCACCGGGACATCGGGCGAGGGCCGGCCGGCCAACATCCACTCGGTGCCCACGATGTGGGCCACGTTGGCCCGCACGTCCCACCCGGGGCACGGCGTGGGCCGGGACCAGTCCTCCTCGGGGAGGTCGGTGAGCAGCGCGTCGAGGGCGGCCAGTTCCTCGGCCAGGGCGTCGACGGTGCGCCCTTGGGGGACGGGGGTGGTCACGGGGTCTCCTTCTGGACGGTGATCCAGTCGCGCGCCTCCAGGTACGGGCGGAAGCGCTCGGCGATGAGGGCGATGTCGGCCGGTCGCTTGGGCCGCTGCAGCTCGTAGAGGTGGGGGAACTCCCGCCAGCCGCACACCAGGTCCCACAGCCGGACGGCGGCGTCGCCGGTGGGCGGGTCGACCACCACCGGCCCGAAGAGCCACGAGTCGTCGTCGGTGAAGTGCAGGGTGGGCACGCCCCATCCCCCGCCCGCCAGCACCGCCTCGTGCTCGGCCCGCACCTCGTCGTGGGTGGTCTCATCGGCGATGGCCTCGTCGACCAGGCCGGGGTCGAGGCCCATGTCCTCCAGGAGGGCCCGGGCCACCTCGGGGCGGTGGGGCTTGCGCCCGTCGACGTGGAGGGCGGTGGCGGCCCGGAGGTACCAGTCGTCCAGCAGGGCCGGGTCGTCGCGCCGCAGCCGGGCCCCGACCCGCATCATCGACCACCCGTAGGACCACTCGCGCTCCCACGGGTGCTTCTTGCCCTCGGCCCGGTTGACCTCCTCCAGCGAGAAGAACCGCCACCCCACCTCCAGCCCGGTGCGGTCCCGCACCTCCCGCATCCACACCGACGTCTGGAAGGCGTACGGGCACATGATGTCGAAGTGGAAGTCGACGGCAGTCGGCCCGGTCACGACGTCAGTCTGGCCCCACCATCCGCCGACTGCCGCCCGTCAGGGCGGCGGGTGGGGTCGGCGGACGTGGAAGTCGACGGCAGTCGGCCCGGTCACGACGTCAGTCTGGCCCCACCATCCGCCGACTGCCGCCCGGGCGAGCATGCTGGGGCGGTGGAGCTGTTCGAGGTGGTGGCCGACGCGCTGCGGGGCATGGTCCCCCCCCACCTGGGACCGGTGCACCACCGCTGGCATCGCTACGGGGTGAAGGTCTGGTTCGGGCCCGAGGCACCGAGCCGTGAGCACTACGAGGCCCAGGTGGTCGGCGCCCGTGACGTGCCCGGGGCCCAGGTGCTGGCGGTCGAGGTCGGCTTCCACGCCGAGAACCGGGACCCGGCGGCCAACGAGGCGGCCCTGGCCCTCCTGGTGGCGGCCGAGAGCGCGTGGCGGCCCGAGCTGGGCGACGCCCCGGTGGCCGGCCCGTTCCTGGGCCGGCGCGACGACTGGTGCCGGGTGTCGGAGACGTGGAACGACCCGGACCTGGGCGACGAGGAGCTGGGCCTCGCCCTGGCCGCCCGCCTCACCGACTACGTGGAGGCGCTGGAGCCGATCCGGCGGCACCCCCCGGCCTGAGGGGCGGGCGCTCACACCCCGCACGCGGGTGCCGGTGCGTGCCACCGCCGGCACCCCGGGCTCGGCCGCATCGGCCCTGGTCGTGGCACTGATCGCCGGTTGCGTCCGGCACCTTGACACGAGGTGGACCGGGCCCCACACTGCCGGCCCTGGCGACCCTGGCGGATCATCGGCGACTCCTGTCGTCGGCCGTCAGGACAAGAGCGGATGTTCGTCGTGCGATGCACGGCGACGAAGGGATGAACACATGACCCGTTGGGTTCCTCGCACGAAGGTGGCGCGCGCGCCCTCACGACTGGTGGCCGCGGTGGTGGTGGCCGGCCTGGCCCTGGTGGCCGCCGGCTGCAACCCGAACGACATCAACACCCGTCTCAACCAGGTCGGCGACGACGCCACGGCGTCGACGCTGAACGGTGGGGCCAAGGGGGCCAGTGTGATCCTGGGTGACGGCCGGGTGGTGTTCCTGGCCAACGACGTCTACGCCGGGACCGTCAACTCCAACGGCACCCGGTCCAACAACACCCGGGTGGCCAACGCCCTGATGGTGGCCGAGGGCCTCGAGTCGACCGACCCCGTCACCACCAAGCTCGGCTCGAGCAACAGCGCCTACCTCAAGCCCAGCACCTCCGGCAACAGCTACAGCCTGTTGAGCGCGGTGGCCGGCGGCTCCGACATCCAGGTCTTCGCCACCGAGCGCAACAGCGCCGGTACCCGGGTGGCCATCAAGATCGTCCGCCTGCTGCAGTCGACCCTGGCCCCCTCGGGCACGCCGGTGTCGGTGCCGATCCACGCCGGTGGGCCGGAGTGGGGCAACCACGTCCTCCAGCGCAACGGCTACTGGTACATCTACGGCGCCGGGGCCACGGCCTCGACGTACGTGGCCCGCACCCCGGTCGGGTTCCTCACCTCGACCGGCGACTGGGAGTACTGGACGGGGTCGAGCTGGTCGGGCTCCGAGTCGGCGGCCGGGCCCATGCGGGACTGGTCGGGCCAGGTCGTGGACAAGTACCTGACCCCCGCCACCGACAACGGGAACGCCCGGATGGTGTTCCTGGGCCGTGACGGCGGCACCACCGGCAACACCTTCACGTTCTACGCCTCGGCCACGGCCTACGGCCCGGTGGCCGTGGGGTCCGACGTGTACACCGCGCCGGCCGAGTCCTGCGGGTCGGGGGGCTCCGTCTACGCCTTCAGCCTCAGCTCGCACCCGCACCTGTCCGACAACGAGGACAACGCCATATTCTCCTACGCCCGCCGGTGCACGGTGACCAACACCCAGGCCGCCGTGGACCGGCCCCGGTTCATCGCCCTGGACCTGGACGACGCCCCGGAGACCCCCCGGTGGCGACCCACCTGGGGGACGAGCCTGGCTCCCATCACCTCCAACTACGACTTCCCCAACGGCTTCACCGCCGGGACCAGCCTCCGCCAGGTCGTCCACACCACCCGGAGCGGCTCGACGGTCCGGATCCGGCTGAGCAACGTCCACGGCTCGAGCCCCCTCCAGATCGGTGCCGTCACCGTCGGGATCTCGGGTGAGCAGGCCGGCGACACCAAGACCGTCACCGCCGCCCCGACGGCCCTGACCGTCGGCGGCCAGGGCGGGTTCACCATCCCCGTGGGCCAGACCGTCCACAGCGATGCCATCACCCTCCCCGCGGCGCTGCCCGGTGACCATGACGTGGCCATCACCATCTACTTCACCGGCAACACCACGGTCATCGGAGGCCACGTCTTCAACCTGGAGACGTCCCACGTCGGCACGGGGAACCACACGGGGAGCATCTCCGGCTCCGGGCTGACCACGACGACGGGCAACGGGTACGTCCTCACGGCCCTCGACGTGGCCGACCCCAACCTCGGGGGCACGGTCGTCGCCCTGGGCGACTCGCTCACCGACGGGTACGGCAGCAGCGTGGACGGCGAGGCCCGCTGGACCGATGTCCTGCACGACCTCCTGGTCACCGCCGGCACCCCGGTCCGCAGCGTGACCAACGTGGGGGTGGCCGGCAACCACCTCCTGACCGGCGGCTCCATCAGCGGGCTGGGCCGCTTCGACGCCGATGTCGCCCGCCAGCCCGGGGTGACGACGGTGGTGGCCTGGCTGGGCTACAACGACATCCTCGCCGGGAAGAGCGCGGCCCAGCTGGAGGTCGGCCTGGAGGATTTGGTCGACAAGGCCCACGCCGCCGGCCTGAACATCATCCTGGGCACCATCACCCCGTTGGTGGGCCCGAACGGGAACCCCAACTGGAACCAGGAGCTCGAACGGCTGGCCATCAACGCCAGGATCCGCCAGGGCGCCCTCGGGGCTGACGCCTACGTCGACATGGCCGCCGTCGTGCAGGACCCCGGCAACGAGGCTCGGGTCAGGGCGGCCTACTCGTT
Organism: Acidimicrobiales bacterium; assembly: GCA_035630295.1. Lineage (NCBI taxonomy): Bacteria > Bacillati > Actinomycetota > Acidimicrobiia > Acidimicrobiales > Acidimicrobiales bacterium. Next base: position 87,428 of record DASQKY010000003.1, read on the forward strand.
CCTCGGTGGCGGGCACTTCAACGACGCCGGCTACGAGGCCATCGCCGACGCCGTCTTCGCCAAGCGCGCCTTCTTCTGATCGGCCGGGAGGCGGCGCCGCCCCGGCGGCGCCGCCCCGGCGGCGCCGCCTCCCTCTCGCCGTCTCGCCGTCTCGCCCCGTCGCCCATGGCCTACGGTCGGGCCAATGGTCGACGTGGTGGTGGTGGGGGCCGGCTTCGCCGGGCTCTACATGGTGCACCGAGCCCGGGAGCTCGGCCTCGACGTGGTGGGGATCGAGGCTGCCGACGGGGTCGGCGGCACCTGGTGGTGGAACCGCTACCCCGGGGCCCGTTGCGACGTCGAGAGCCTGGAGTACTCGTACTCCTTCGACGAGGACCTCCAGCAGGAGTGGGAGTGGACGGAGCGCTACGCCGGCCAACCCGAGATCCTCCGCTACCTGGACCACGTGGCCGACCGCTTCGACCTGCGGCCCCACTTCCGCTTCGGCACCCGGGTCACCGCCGCCACCTGGGACGAGGGTCGGGCCCGGTGGTGGGTGGAGACCGACGCCGGAGACACGGTCAAGGCACGGTTCGTCGTGATGGCCACCGGGTGCCTGTCGTCGGCCATGGAGCCCGCCATCCCCGGCCGGGACTCCTTCGCCGGCGCCACGCACCACACCGGTCGCTGGCCCCACGAGGGGGTCGACCTGGCGGGCCGGCGGGTTGGGGTGATCGGCACGGGCTCCTCGGGCATCCAGGCCATCCCGGTCATCGCCGAGGAGGCGGCCGAGCTGACCGTGTTCCAACGGACGCCGGCCTACTCGGTGCCGGCTCGCAACGGCCCCCTCGACCCGGTCGAGGCCAAGGAGGTCAAGGCCCGCTACGCCGAGCTGCGGGCGGCCAACCGGCTGCGCGCCACCGGCTTCGGCTCCCGGGTGCCCCCGGCCGGGGCCAGCGCCCTGCAAGCCACCGACGAGGAGCGCCGGGCCGAGTACGAGGCCCGGTGGCAGCGGGGCGGGTTCACGTTCCTGGCTGGCTACACCGACCTGTTCACCGACCCGGGGGCCAACGCCACCGCGGCGGAGTTCGTGCGGGAGAAGATCGGCGAGGTGGTGGCCGATCCCGAGGTGGCCGCCCGCTTGGCCCCGACCCAGATGATCGGGTGCAAGCGCCTGTGCCTCGACACCGGTTACTACGAGGCCTTCAACCGGCCCCACGTGCGCCTCGTCGACCTGCGGGAGACGTTGCTGGAGGCCATCACCCCCGACGGCATCCGCACCTCCGCCGGCCACCACGACCTGGACGTGATCGTGTTCGCCACCGGGTTCGACGCCATGACCGGCGCCCTGTCCCGCATCGACGTCCGGGGCCGGGACGGGCTGGACCTCCGCGACGCCTGGGCCGCCGGTCCCCGCACCTACCTGGGGCTGGCCGTGCACGGTTTCCCCAACCTGTTCACCGTGACCGGTCCCGGCAGCCCGTCGGTGCTGACCAACATGGTCGTCTCCATCGAGCACCACGTGGACTGGATCGCCGGGTGCATCGCCCACCTGGACCAGGCGGGTCGCACCGCCATCGAGGCCAGGCCCGAGGCTCAGGAGCGTTGGGTCGAGCACGTCAACGGGGTGGCCGCCTTCACCATCTTCCCGACGTGCAGCTCCTGGTACCTGGGGGCCAACGTCCCCGGCAAGACCCGGGTCTTCATGCCCCTGCCCGGCTTCCCGGCCTACGCCGAGACGGTGGCCGAGATCACCGCCGATGGCTACCGGGGCTTCGCCCTGACGTAGCCGGACTGTTCTAGTTGCCCGTGTCGGCTAGCCGTGCTGCCAGATGCGCTGGCGGAGGGTGCGGGTGCCCTCCAGGGCGGCTGCGTCGAGGGCGGCCACGTCCCCGGGGGGCAGCGACCAGCCCAGGGCGCCGGCGTTCTGGGTGGCCTGCTCGGCGCTCTTGGCCCCGGGGATGGGCACCGCTCCCTTCTCGATGATCCACCGCAGGGCCACCTGGGCCGGGGTGCGGTCGTGGGCCTGGCCCAGCCGGCGCAGCACAGCCACCACCCGGTCGACCTCCTCCATGGGGTGGGTGGAGAAGGTGCGGCTGCCCGGCGGGGGCTGGGCCGCCGAGTACTTCCCGGTGAGCCGCCCCTGCCCGAGCGGTGAGTAGGCCAGGGGCACCACCCCCAGGCGCCGGCACTCGGCCAGCAGGCCCACCGTCTCCGGCCGCCGGCGCAGCAGCGAGAGCTCGATCTGGTTGGAGGCCAGCGGCACGCCGGCGCGGGCCAGCGTGTCGTGGATGCGCTGCATCTCGCCCGAGGAGTAGTTGGACACCCCCACCGCCGAGGTGAGGCCCTCGTCCACCACCGCGGCCAGGGCGTCGGCCAGGGCCGCCTTGGACCGGAGGCTGACCGGCCCGTGGATCTGGTACAGGTCGACCCGCTCCACCCCCAGCCGCTCCACCGAGGCCAGCAGGGCCGACCGCAGCGCCCCCTTCACGTTCAGCTTCTGGGGCAGGGGTATGAACTTGGTGGCCAGCACCACCCGGCTCCGGGCTGACGGGTCGGCGGCCAGCAGCCGGCCGATGATGCGCTCGCTCTCGCCCCCGCCGTAGACCTCGGCCGTGTCGATGAGGGTCACCCCGGCGGCCAGCGAGGCAGCCCACGCCTCGGCGATGCGTCCCTCGGTGAGCTCGGTGTCGTAGCCCCCCATGCCCCACGTCGCCTTGTCCCCCCAGGCCCACGTCCCCACCCCCAACGGCGCGGTGGGCCTCGGGCAACCGGCGAACGTGACAGGAGCATCGCTCATGGCCAGGACGCTAGGGCGTGGTGGGCCGGGATCGGTCAGGTCGCGTTGGCTTGATCGTTGGTCGTCGGGGTCGACATCGGTCGATGGGGGTGCCGTCGGGTCGGTGGACCTGGAGGGTGCCGTTGGGTCCGCGGGCGAGGTGGAAGCGCCCTTCGTGGACCCGGTGGTGGTGGAAGCGGCATAACAGACAAAGATTGGCCAGGTCCGTCGGACCGGTCTTGTTGCTCGGGTCGTAGGGCTCGATGTGGTGGGCTTCGCACCAGCTGGCGGGGGCGGAGCAGCCGGGGAACTGGCAGCCTCGGTGGAGGAAGGCCAGGGCTCGTCTCTGGGCCCGGTTGGCCAGGCGCACGTCGAGGCCGAGGTCGAGGACTTCGCTCTTGGCGTTGACGAGGACCCGATGGAGGACCGCCTCGCACAGGAGTCGTTGCATGGTGGGAACGGGGATGGGGGTGCCGTCGCGGGTCTGGCACACCCGGGACTGCTGGTCGGCGTCGTCTTCGATGGGGATGTCGAGCAGGGTGCGTTCGTCCACGATGACCTCGATGGAGGGGCGGATCTCGCCGTTCTTGATCCCCACCCGGCCCTTGCGCACCAGGACCTGCACCAATGCCTGCCCGCGTCGCTCCGGCGGGGTCAGGCCGTCGTCCGGTCCGAACACGCCGGTGCGGAACATGTCGTCGACTTCGGCGTCGATCACCGAGCGCACGATGGCTCCGTGCTCGGGGTCCATCTCCCCGTCGAGGACGTAGCGACCCTGGAACGTCTGGGCCAGGTTCACCGCCACCCGAGGTGCTTCTCCGGGAGGTGGTCCGTCCGGGTCGACGGAGTCGATGGCCAGGCGGGCGAACTGCTGCCACGACTGCAAGAACCGTCGTGCCTCGTCGGCGCGCAGCGCGGCGACCTCTTCGACCAGGTACGCCTCCTGCTCGGCGAACACCTCGATGAGCTCCGGGGTGCGCACCTCCATGAGCGCATCGACCTTCACCCGCCCCAAGCGCCCGGTCCGGGCCGCTTCGGCCACCACCGGCGCATCGCGCAGATCGCGGGCCAGGCGCACCTCGTGGCGGGCCGCACCCGGCATCGCATCCACCCGAGCCGCCAGCCACGCCCCGGCGGAGCGGGCCGCATCCCCGGCCCAGATCATCCGCCCGTCGAGCACCCCCGTCGCCTCCACGATCGCCGCGTCCAGAACGGCCCGCAGCCGGTGCAGATCGCGGACGTGCCGGCGCACCCCCTCGTCGGCCAGCTCGCCGGGCGTCACCGTCAACAGAGCGAACGCGTCGAGGCACACCTCGTCGCGGTCGGGGTGGCTGGTGCACATGCCGACCATCCTACCGAACGTCAGTTCGTCCAAACCGAAGAAGCCCTTGTTCCATAAGGGCTTCTGACCCCCATCACGGGTGGTGCCCCACGGCGGCCCGCCTCGGAGGGACGGCCACCGTCGGGGCCTCGAGGTGTGCCGGCGGCGGCTGCCGGCCCAGGCGCCTCCGGGAAGCGGTGCGTCGCCATCGCGGCCCGCGCCCGCCTCCTCGTCACGTCCGGAGCGGTCAGCATGTCCGGCCTCGATCCCCACCCAGCATGGCCCCGGCGCCCGGCCGGCGCGACCAGCGATGTGCGTGGTTCGGGTCCAGCCATGGTGCTCTTGCCGCTGGCCGCACTCGCGGGCGGCGAGGGGTCGTCCGATCAGCTGGGTCGTCCGGTCGCGGTCGGGCACGGCACACTGAGCGGCTGTGCCCGGGCCGCTGGACCTCCGCTTCGTCACCTCCGCCGACCGGCTCGACCGGCTGCCCCCGACCCGGGCCGAGGTGGCGGTGGTGGGGCGGTCCAACGTGGGCAAGTCGTCACTGCTGAACGCGGTGGCCCACCGGACCCGGTTGGCCCACACCTCCAAGACCCCGGGGCGGACCCGCCTGCTCAACTGCTTCGCCTACGGCGACGACGCCACCGTGGTCGACTGCCCCGGCTACGGCTACGCCCAGGCCCCCAAGAACATGCGGGCCGGCTGGCAGCGCATGATCGAGGGCTACCTGCTGGGCCGCGACGAGCTGGTCACCATCCTGGTCCTGGTCGACGGCGAGATCGGCCCCACCAAGCTCGACGTGCAGATGCTGGAGTGGCTCGACCACCACGACCGGCCCTGGACCGTGGTGGCCACCAAGCACGACAAGGTCAAGAGCTCAGGCCGCGACAAGCGCAAGCGGGAGCTGGCCGAGGGCTGCGGCCTGCCCCCCGGCGAGGTCCTGTGGGTCAGCGCGGCTAAGGGCACCGGCATCGACCGCCTCCGAGGCCAGATCCACACCTGGCTCACCGCCTGACGACGACCGGCGTCGCCGGTCAGCCCTGGAGGGTGCGGCGCTCCTGGACGTCGGCCTCGATGTCGGTGTCGCTGAAGAGGAGGGGGCGGGTGGCCTTGGCCGCGTAGGCCTCGGTGCCATCGACGTGGTGGGGTGAGCCGGGGTCGCCGCTCTGGCCGTAGGCCAGGAGGCCCTGGCCCCGGGGCCCGTCGTCGGTCATCTCCACCACCATGAAGAAGCTGGTGCCGTAGGTGCACCGGTAGCCACCGGCGGTCAGGCCGGTGCGCTCGGTGCGGCCCGGCTGGAGCTCCAACGGGGGCGGTCCGGGCTCCAGGGCGCTGGACGACAGGGCGCCGGTGGGGCCCAGCACGTTGAGGACGCCCTCGACCTCGCCGCCGCCGTGCACGGGGACGCGGTGCTCGCCCCGCTGGGCCCACTGCACGTCACCCAGGGGCGCGTCGAGGGCCACCCCGGCCCGGTCCAGGGCCACCACGGCCCGGGCCACGGCCCCGACCACCGGGTCGTCCCCGTCGGCCGGGGCGGGGGCGAGGTCGCGGGGGGTGGCCACCGGGTCGGCCGGGTCCCAGCCCTCGCCGAACAGGGGGCCGGCGTCCAGCAGCTCGCCGGCGGCGAAGCCGGCCACCACCTCCCGCCACAGGGCTGCGCCCCGCGACGCCAGGTCGTAGCGGCCGTCCCAGCCGGCCAGGACCTCGGCGGCAGCGGCCACGTCCACCACCTGGCCCTCGGCCTCGACCTTGCCGGCGGCCCGGGCTCGCGCCACCACCGCGTCGCGCAGCAGCTCGGCGCTCAGGCTCTCGTTGGCCAGCACCGCCTCGGCCACCGCCTCGACGGTCACGTCGCCGGAGGCGGCCAGCCCGGTGGCCACCTTCAGGTTCTGGCGGGTCCGGAGGGTCCGGGGCGTGCGCTCGAAGCCGTGCAGGGGCGAGTAGCCCTCCAGCAGCTCGTCGGGGTGGGTCAGCCAGTGGGAGTCGTTGGCGTTGACCACCACGTCCCGCCGCTCCACCTGGGGCAGGCGGGTGTGGGGGACGAGGCCCGGGCTGCGGGCGCCGTCCTCGTCGACCCAGTCGTCGCCGGGGTCGCTGCCGTCCAGCAGGGCCACCCGGTTCTCCAGCAGCAGGGCGGCCACGAAGTCGGTCTCCACCCGCTGGCGGTAGCGGACCTCGGCCTCGGGCGACAGGTTGGGGGTGGCCGAGGCGTCGATGTACCAGCACCGCCCGGTGCGGTCGGCGGCCAGGGTGTTGACCCAGGGCAGGCCCTGGACCTCGGCGAAGACCCGCTGGAGGTCGTCCATGGACCGGGCCCGGTCCATGCCCAGGAACTGCTCGATCACTGCGGTGTTGTCCAGGTTGGCGTCCCGGTAGGTGAAGGCCGTGTCCAGGCCCCAGCCCAGCAGGGGCAGGTTGACCATGGGCCCGTGGTGGGTGCTCCACAGGGTGCGCTCCACCCGGGTCAGCTGGCCGTCGTCGCCCCGCACGTCGACGGCGTAGGTGGCGGGCACCATGTCGCGCTCGTCGTCGCCGTGGCGGTACGAGGTGGGCCGGCCGGGCACCAGGTCCAGGCGGGCCAGGGTGAAGCGGTGCCCCTTGGAGAAGGTGTGCGCCCAGGCGATGTCCGAGTTGAAGCCCATCTGCACCCCGGGGGTGCCCAGCAGGGCCACGCCGTAGACGTCGAGGGTGCCGGGGATGGTGAGGTGGCACTCCCAGAACCGGGCCTCGCCGCCCCACGGGAAGTGGGGGTTGGCCATGACCATGCCGTGGCCCGAGCGGGTGGCGTCGCCGCCGAAGGCCCACCCGTTGCTGGCCCCGGGAGCCGGCCCGCCCAGGGCGGTGACGGGGGACGGGGGCACGGGACCGTCGGGGCCGGGGGCCTCGGCCCGGCCGATGATGCCGGCCAGGTTGCGCCCGCTGCCCATGAGGGCCATGTCGCCCAGGTAGGCGTAGAGGTCGAGCTCGCTGATGGGCCGGATCCACTCGGCCTCGGCGCACCACGGGGGGAGGGCATCGGTCTCGCGGGCCTCGGCCAGCCACGTGTTGCAGCCGGCCACGTAGCCGGTGACCATCTCCCGGACCGGCTCGGTCTGGGCGGAGCGGAGGGCCTCGGCCCGGGCCACGACGCCGAGGGCCAGGTACCCCATGTCGCTGGCCAGGTGGGCGCCGTCGACGCCGGCCCCGTGGTAGCGGGCTCGCTCGCTGCGCACCTTCACGACCTGGTCGGCCAGGGTGGGCAGGTGGTCGCGGGCCAGGGCCCACCCCTGCCCGAAGCCCAGGCTGCCCCAGTCCTCGGCGCGGACGTGGGCCACCCCGTGGGTGGTCCAGCGGACGTCGGCCCGGTAGCGGCCGGTCCCCTCCGTGGTCGTGCTGGTCATGGGCGGAGACTCTTGCACCACCGCCGCACCGGCGCCGAACACGCCGGCCGGGAGCGGCCGGGCGGACGTCAGCCCACTGTGACCAGGATGCGGGCCGCGGCGAAGGCGCCGATGCCCACGTGGGCCCCGCCCACCTCGACGGTGGTGGTGCCGTCCGGCGACGCCGCGGTGACGACGCCGCTGCGGCCCGGGAGGAGGTCGGCCTGCTCCAGGAACTCGAGCATGCCGGGGGTGAACTCCAGCTCCTCGGGGATGCGGCTCACCACGAAGCCCGAGCCCACCTTCAGGTCACCGAGGGGCCCGGCGTCGGGGGCGTGGTAGTCGGCGCCGGGGATGGGGTTGCCGTGGGGGCAGGTGGTGGGGGCGCCGAGGACGCGGTCCATGGCCGTCTCCACGTTGAGGGAGATGACGTGCTCCCACTTGCCCGCCTCCTTGTGGGCCTCGGCCCACGACAGGCCCAGGATGTCGGTGAGGAAGCGCTCGGCCAGGCGGTGGCGGCGGACCACCGACTCGGCCAGGCGGAGGCCGTCAGGGGTGAGGTTGATGCGGCCGTCCACCTGGACCAGCCCCTCGCCCTCCAGCTTGCGGATCATCTCCGACACCGCGGGGCGCGACACCTCCAGCCGCTCGGCGATGCGGGCCTGGATGACGTTGACGTCGTCCTCGTCCAGCTCGAAGATGGCCTCGCAGTACTCCTCGAAGGCCGGGTGGTACTCGGGCGCTTGGTACGGGGCCACGGGCGGGAGCCTACCGGCCCACCCCGGGCGGAGGGCAGGACATCGGCTCGGCCGGTCGAGGACGGAAGGACGTGGGGGCACCGGCGCGTCGCGCCCCGAGCCCGGCCGGTCGATCAGGCGTAGAGTGCCCCCGATTCGACCGGTACCCGAAACGGCACCGCGTCGGCACCTGGTTCCCTGGAGGTCCCGATGGCTCGTTCCCCCCGTCCCCGGCGCCTGGTGGCCGCCCTGGCGGCCACCACCCTGGCGGCCACCACCTTCACCGCCGCCCTGGGGGTCGCCCCCTCGGCGGCCATCCCGGTCATCGCCCCGGGCTCCGCCTACCGGCAGGTCAACCTGTCCTCCGACGTGCCCGGCGTGGCCCCCATCCTCGACCCGCAGATGGTCAACCCGTGGGGCCTGGCCTCGAGCGCCAGCGGCCCCCTGTGGCTGGCCAACGACGGCACCAGCTCGGCCAGCCCGTACCAGGGGACGTCCACCTCCACCTTCGTCCGGCACCCGAGCCAGGCGGCGGTCACGGTGCCCGGCGGGCTCCCCACCGGCGTGGTGGCCACCGCCAACGACGACTTCGAGATCACCTCCGGCCCCGCCTCGGGCCCGGCCCGGTTCGTCTACGCCTCCATCACCGGCAACCTGGTGGGCTGGAACCCGTCGGTGCCGGCGGCCGGCTCCACCACCGGAGTGATCGCGGCCAGCCACCCGGGCCACGTCTACACCGGCCTGGCCATCGGGAACGTCGGCAGCGCCGACCTCCTCTACGCCGCCGACTTCGCCAACGGCACCATCGACGTGTTCGACGAGGACTTCGCCCTCCAGCCCTCGGCCAGCTTCCCGTTCGCCGACCCGACCATCCCGACCACGCCCGGCAACACGTACCACCCGTACAACATCCAGGCCGTGGGCAGCAGCCTGTACGTCACCTACGCCAAGGTCGGCGGGGGCGGCCTGGACGAGGAGGGCGTGGGCAACGGGTTCGTCCGCCGGTTCAACACCTCCGGCGTGCGGGACCTGACCTTCGGCATCAACAACGGCCCGCTGAACAGCCCGTGGGGCGTGGCCCTGGCCCCGCCCACCTTCGGCATCTTCGGGGGCGCGCTGATGATCGGGAACAACGGCAACGGCAACCCCAGCATCCACGCCTTCAACCCCACCACCGGCGCCTTCCTGGGCACCCTGCAGGACGAGAGCGGCAACGGCATCGTCATCGACGAGCTGTGGGCCCTGCGCTTCGGCAACGGCGGCGAGGGCGGCCTGCCCGGCACCCTGTACTTCACCGCCGGCCTGGGCGAGGAGGAGCACGGCCTGTTCGGGGCCCTGAACCCCACCACGGCGACGGCCACCTCGCTGGTCCAGTTCAGCACCGACGAGTACTCCCTGGGCGAGGGGGCGCCCCGCCTCCGGGTCACCGTGACCCGCAACGGCGAGGTGTCCGGTCCGGCCACGGTCCGCTACGCCACCTGGGACCAGTCCCGGCCCGGCCAGGCCAACCAGAAGACCGACTACGAGATGGCGGTGGGCATCCTCACCTTCCTCCCGGGCCAGACCAGCCGGACCTTCTCCGTCCTGCCCGTGAACGACCCGTTCGTGGAAGGCCCCGAGGACATCGGGTTGATGGTGGCCAACGTCACCGGGGCCGGCGTCGGCCTGGGTTCGCCCGCCACGGCCACGCTCCGGATCGTCGACAACGACGCGGTGGCGCCTTCGGCCAACCCCATCGACGACCCCACCTTCTTCGTGCGCCAGCAGTACCTGGACTTCCTGAACCGCCCGGCCGAGCCGGAGGGCCTGGCCTACTGGGTGGGCCGCATCACCGCCTGCGGGGCCAACGCCACCTGCCGGTCCCGGGAGCGGGTGAAGGTCAGCGGCAACTTCTTCCTCTCGCCCGAGTTCCAGAACGGCGCCGGCGCCGCCTTCCGGGCCAGCCGGGCGGCCACCGGCCGCAACCCCCTCTACGGCGAGGCCATGGTCGACATGTCGATCTTCAAGGCCCAGGGCAGCCCCGGCTTCTTCGACGGCTACGTCCAGCGCCCCGAGTTCGTGGCCACCTTCGGGCCCCTCTCCAACGCGCAGTACGTCGACCGCCTGATCGCCAACACCGGCGTCACCTTCACCCCCAGCCAGCGTGCCGCCCTGGTCAACGGGCTGAACGGAGGGACCAAGACCCGGGCCGTGGTGCTGCGGGAGGTCACCCAGAACCCCGCCTTCCAGGCCGCCGAGCACTCCCGGGCCTTCGTGCTGAGCCAGTACTTCGGCTACCTGCGCCGCAGCAGCGAGCCCTCCGGCTACGCCTTCTGGCTGGCCGAGCTGGCCGGCCACGGCGGTGACTTCGTGCAGGCCGGCATGGTGGAGAACTTCCTCACCTCGCCCGAGTACCGCCAGCGCTTCGGGACGTCCTGACCCGGCGCCTCCGCCCACCCGCCCACCCCGGGGAACCGGCGCGGCCCGGGGAGCGACCCGGAGGGTGTGACCCTCACCCTCCGACCCGGCCCCGCTCGACCTCGCTGGGTACCGTCGGCCCCCGTGCGTCGCCGCCTGCTCCGTCCGCTGCTCCTGCTGGCCGCCTTGGCCGCCCCGCTGGCCGGGTGCGGCGGCGACGAGGGGCCCACCTCGGCCCCGGCCGACTGCACCCCCATCGAGGACGGGCGGTTCACCCTGGTGGCCAAGAACCTGGCCTGGAACACCGAGTGCCTGCGGGTGCCGGCCGGCACCGACGTCACCTTCACCGTCGACCTGCAGGACACTTCCGTCGACCACAACCTGGCCATCTCCGGGCCCTCGGGCAAGGCCGACACCCCCCTGGAACGGGGCCCGGGGCGCCAGACCCTCCGGTACCCGGCCACCACCCCCGGATACCACCAGTTCGTGTGCGCCATCCACCCCTCCATGGAAGGCGACCTCTGGGTCGACCCCCGATGAGTGGTCGCTAGGGCGACCCGGCGTCTCCACCGCCCTCAGCTTCTTGCTGCACGGGAAACCGCTGGGCCAGCACAGGTGCGAGCTGATCGAACCGGACCACGCTGCCGTCCTGCGAGCTCGAGGTGGAGGTCCCCGGCCAGATCGGCGTAACGATGAGGGTGCCGGGGTGCCGGCGCTTCCGGGCCACCCACTTCCTGACCAGGTCCCCGTCCGGGGTGCCGAACAAGCTCACGATCTCGACCGAGTCCGGACCGCGGGAGAAGCGAGAGGTCTTCCGACGGGCGTTCCTGATCCCCCTCTTCTTCCGCCATCCGAGGATCTCCATCTGTTTGGCCACGAGCTGGTTGAACACTCGCAGTCGCAAGGTGCGGGTCAGCTCCTCTCCGGCTTCGATGGTGCTGCGGACGCTCTCCTCGTTCATGACCTCCAGGTCGGTGAGGGAGAGGGACAACGCGATCGATGCCGTCCTCGCATCGGCAGAGAGCAGCAGGCCATCGTGTTCGAGCGAGCCGATGGTGGCGAACGGCCGGTCCCCACCCTCGGTCGGGCGACCTGGATCCACGAGCGGCAGGTGGTCGGGGAGGGTGTGCTTGACCAGATAGGCGAGCTTCCTCTCCAGCGCCCACCGCATGGCCAACCACCGTTCCTGCCAGTCCTCTGTGGGTGGGTCCGCCGCCGGGCTGACCCCCTTCTCCTGCTCCTCGTCCCCGACGGCGGGCGTCGGGCCGTTTATGGCGACGTTCAGGCCGGCGAACCCGATGGACTTGAAGGGGAGGTCCTTGACGGCTTCGGGGCAGAAGATGAGGACCAGGACCAGGACGGCCAGGGCCACGGCGATGACCCACCTCGACCAAGGGTCGCTGGAGCCGAGGACCAGTGCTGCTCCGATGGCCGCCATCGGTAGCAAGAGACCTGCCCTCTTGAGGCGGGAGCGCCGGCGCCGCTGCTTCCATCCCGTCTCGAGTGCATCGCAACGGTCGCTCTCTCGGGCCCTCATGGCGCTCTCCCTCCCCGGCAACCTTATGACCCATCCTGCCAGTCCGACCGGGTGGGGCGGTTGGAGGGCGTGAGGCGGCGACCTCGAGGGGTCACGGTGTCGCGCCCCCGCCGTACGCTCGGGGGATCGGCGCCCCTCCCCCCTCTGACCTCCCCCCCGAGGACCCGCTGGCCCTGTTCCGCGCGCCGGTGGCCGAGTGGTTCCGCACCTCGTTCGGGGCCCCCACCGACGCCCAGGCCCAGGGGTGGCCGGCCATCGCCGCCGGCGACCACACCCTGATCCTGGCCCCCACCGGGTCGGGCAAGACCCTCGCTGCCTTCCTGTGGGGGATCGACCGGCTCATGGCCCGGCCCCGGCCGGTGGACGAGAAGGGCAAGGAGGTCGAGGCCACCCGCATCGTCTACGTGTCGCCCCTGCGGGCCCTGGCCGTCGACGTGGACAAGAACCTCCGCAGCCCGCTGCGGGGCATCCGCCTGGCCGCCGAGCGGCTCGGGCCCGAGCACGCCGCCGTCGCCGCCCGGGAGCCCACCGTGGCCCTGCGCACCGGCGACACCTCGCAGGAGGAGCGCCGGGCCCTGGTCCGCCACCCGCCCGACATCCTCATCACCACCCCCGAGTCGCTGTACCTCATGCTCACGTCCCGAGCCCGGGAGACCCTCACCGGGGTCGAGGCCGTGATCATCGACGAGATCCACGCCGTGGCCGCCACCAAGCGGGGCTCCCACCTGGCCCTCACCCTGGAGCGGCTGGAGGCGGTGGCCGAGCGCCCGCCCCAGCGCATCGGCCTGTCGGCCACCCAACGCCCCCTGGACGAGATCGCCCGCTTCCTCGGCGGCTTCGGCGACGACGGCCGGCCCCGGCCCGTGGCCATCGTCGACGCCGGGACCCGCAAGGTGCTCGACATCGAGGTCGTGGTCCCGGTGGACGACATGGCCGACCTGGGCCGACCGATCACGCCCGGCGCCGGCGCGGCCGGCGGGCCCGACGGCCCCCCCAGCGGCCCGGCCTCGGCGGGGCCGGCCCGGCGCAGCATCTGGCCGGCCATGCACCCCCAGCTATTGGACCTGGTGCGGGCCCACCGGTCCACGCTGATCTTCGTCAACGCCCGGCGCCTGGCCGAGCGGCTGGCCACCCGCCTCAACGAGCTGGCCGCCGAGCAGGACGCGGCCCACAGTGGGGGCGACGCTCCCGGCGGCCGGTGGCTGGGGGCGGAGAACATGGGCCAGCCCCCCGTGCCCGTCGGCACGGTGCTGGCCGACGGGGTGGTCGGGCCCGGACCCGACGGCGCCCCGTCGGTCCCGGTGCCCGAGCTGGTCAAGGCCCACCACGGCTCCCTGGCCCGGGAGCAGCGCCTCATCATCGAGGACGACCTGAAGGCCGGGCGGCTCAAGGGCCTGGTGGCCACCTCGTCGCTGGAGCTGGGCATCGACATGGGGGCGGTGGACCTGGTGGTGCAGGTCGAGTCGCCGGGCGCCGTCAGCCGCGGCCTCCAGCGCATCGGCCGGGCCGGGCACCAGGTGGGCGAGCCCAGCCGGGGCCGCATCTTCCCCAAGCACCGGGCCGACCTGCTGGAGGCGGCCACCGTGGTGCCCCGCATGGAGGCCGGCCTGGTCGAGGCCACCCGCTACCCCCGCAACCCGGTGGACGTGCTGGCCCAACAGGTGGTGGCCCTGTGCGCCCTCGACGACTGGTCGGTCGACGACCTGGCCGCGCTGGTGCGCCGGGCGGCGCCGTTCCACGACATGTCCGACACGGTGCTCCACGAGGTGCTCGACCTGCTGGCCGGCCGCTACCCCTCCGAGGAGTTCAGCGAGCTGCGGCCCCGCATCGTGTGGGACCGGACCGGCGGGGTGGTGCGGGGCCGGCAGGGGGCCCAGCGCCTGGCGGTGACCAGCGGCGGCACCATCCCCGACCGGGGCCTCTACGGCGTGTTCCTCCCCGACGGCAGCCGGGTGGGCGAGCTGGACGAGGAGATGGTCTACGAGAGCCGGGTGGGCGAGACCTTCCTCCTGGGCGCCTCGACCTGGCGCATCGAGGACATCACCCCCGAGCGGGTGGTGGTCGTGCCCGCTCCCGGGCTGCCGGGCAAGATGCCGTTCTGGCACGGCGACGGGCCGGGCCGGCCCCTGGAGCTGGGCCGGGCGGTGGGGGAGGTGGCCCGCACCCTGCGCCAGCTCCCCGCCCCCGAGGCCCTGGCCCGCCTGCGCGACGTCCACCGCCTGGACGAGCGGGCCGCCACCAACCTGCTGGCCTACCTGGACGACCAGGCCGCGGAGGGGGCGGTGCCGGATGACCGCACCATCGTGGTCGAGCGCTTCCGGGACGAGATCGGCGACTGGCGGGTGTGCGTGCTCTCCCCCTTCGGGGCCCGCGTCCACGCCCCGTGGGCCATGGTCCTCCAGGCCCGCCTGACCGAGCGGTGGGGCAGCCCGGTCGAGCTCATGTGGAGCGACGACGGCATCGTGCTGCGCCTGCCCGAGGCCTACGACGAGCTCCCCCTGGAGGAGCTGCTGGTCGATCCCGAGGACATCGACGAGATCCTGGTCACCCACCTCCCCTCCACCGCCCTGTTCGCGTCGCGGTTCCGGGAGTGCGCGGCCCGGGCCCTGCTCCTGCCCCGGCGCCGCCCCGACCGCCGCACCCCCCTGTGGCAGCAGCGCCAGCGGGCCGCCGACCTGCTGGCCGTGGCCGCCCGCCACCCCCGGTTCCCCATCCTCTACGAGACCACCCGGGAGATCCTGACCGACGTCTTCGACGTGCCCGCCCTGCGGGAGCTGCTGGGCGACCTGCGGTCCCGGACGGTGCGGGTCGTCCCCGTCGACACGCCCAAGGCATCCCCGTTCGCCCAGTCGCTGCTGTTCGGGTGGATCGCCGTCTACATGTACGAGGGCGACGCCCCCCTGGCCGAGCGGCGGGCCGCGGCCCTGGCCCTCGACCGCGACCTGCTGGCCGAGCTGCTGGGAGCCGACGAGCTGCGCGACCTGCTCGACGCCGAGGTCCTGGAGGAGGTGGAGGCCAGCCTCCAGCACCTCGACGGCGACCTGCCGGCCCGCGACCCCGACGAGCTCCACGACCTGGTCCGCACCCTCGGCCCCCTCGGTCGGGACGAGCTGGCGGCCCGGGCCGCCACGCCCGAGGCGGTGGCGGGGTGGGTCGACCGGCTGGTGGCCGAGCGGCGGGCCATCCCGGTGACGGTGGCCGGCGACGACCGGGTGGCGGCGGCCGAGGACGCCGCCCGCCTGCGCGACGCCCTGGGCGTGGTCGTCCCCCCCGGCCTGCCCTCGGCCTTCACCGACCCGGTGGAGCGCCCCCTCCACGACCTGGTGGCCCGGCACGCCCGCACCCACGGGCCCTTCCTGCCCCGGGAGGTGGCGGGCCGCTACGGCGTGGACGAGGCCCGGGTGATCGCCGCCCTGGTCGACCTGTCGTCCGAGGGGCGGCTGGTGCAGGGCGAGTTCCGGCCCGGCGGGGTGGAGCGGGAGTGGTGCGACACCGAGGTGCTGCGCCGCATCCGGCGCCGGTCGCTGGCTGCCCTGCGGCGCGAGGTCGAGCCGGTGGAGGCCGACGCCCTGGCCCGGTTCCTCACCGCCTGGCAGGGGGTGGGCCTGCCCCGTCGGGGCGTCGACGGCCTGGTCGAGGTCCTCGGGGTGCTCCAGGGCGCGCCCGTCCCGGCCTCGGCCCTGGAGTCCGACGTGCTGCCGGCCCGGCTCGACCCCTACCGGCCGGCCGACCTCGACGCCCTGGCCGCGGCGGGCGAGGTGGTGTGGGTGGGCGCCGGGGGCATCGGCTCGGGCGACGGCCGGGTGCGCCTGGTGTTCCGCGACGAGGTCGGCCTGCTGGTCCCCGAGCCCGACGAGGCCGACCGGCCCGACGGGCCCGTCCACGACGTGCTGCGGTCCCACCTGGCGGCCCAGGGGGCCTCGTTCTGGCCCGCCCTCCAGCAGGCGGTGGCCGACGCCGAGCTGGCCTGGGACGACGCCACCCTGGTGGCCGCGCTGTGGGACCTGGTCTGGGCGGGCGAGGTCACCAACGACACCCTGGCCCCCCTGCGGGCCTACGTCGGTGCCCGTGGCGCCCGGAGCGGGCGGGGGTCGTCGGCTGCCGGCCGGGCCCGGGCCGGGCGCCCCCGCCCGGGGCGGCTGACCCGCATGGGTCCCCCGGCGGCCGGGGGGCGCTGGTCGCTGGTGGCCCCCCTCCGGGCCCCCGAGCCGAGCCCGTCGGAGGCGGCCCTGGCCCGGGCCCGCCAGCTCCTGGAGCGCTACGGCGTCCTGACCCGGGAGGCGGCCCTGGGCGAGGGGACCCAGGGGGGCTTCGCCGGCGTCTACCCGGTGCTGCGGGCCATGGAGGACAAGGGCACGGTGCGGCGGGGCTACTTCGTGTCCGGGCTGGGGGCGGCGCAGTTCGCCCTGCCCGGCGCGGTGGAGCGCCTGCGCTCGGAGCGGTCCGGCCCCGTCGCCCGCCCGCCGGCGGTCCCGCCCCCCGACCAGGACGCCGACCCGGCGGCCGGCGGGTGGGGACGCTCGGCCGACGCCCCCGGCCCGGCCGACGAGGTGCTGTGGGACGGCCCGCCCCTCGACGACGAGGACGACACGCCGGCGGCGCCGCTGGTCCTGGCGGCCACGGACCCGGCCCAGCCCTACGGGGCGGCGCTGCCGTGGCCCGAGTCGCCGGGCCGGCCGGCGCGGGCCGCCGGGGCCCACGTGGTGCTGGCCGAGGGCCGGCCCCTGGCCTACCTGGAGCGGGGCGGGCGCAGCGTCAGCCTGTTCCCGGACGCCGCCGGCGACACCAGGTGGATCGACGCCCTGGTGGGCCTGGTGCGGGGCGGGCACCGCCGGTCGGTCGAGATCACCAAGGTCGACGGGGCCCCGGTGCGGGAGGCGCCGGCGGCCGAGCAGCTCCGGGCCGCCGGCTTCACCGACTCCTACCGGGGCCTGGCCCTCCGGGGCCGCTGAGTCGCCGCCGTCGGTCCCGACGGTTCCTGGTCAGGCCCCGTCGTCGCTCTCGGTGTCCGTGCCCTCCCACTCCTCGTCGGCCTCGTCCCAGGCCTCGTTGCGGGCCTCGGCGGTCTCCTTCCAGGCCTCGGCCGCGGCCCGGCTGGGGTAGGGGCCCAGCACCTCCATGTCGCGGGGCCGCTCGTCGCTGGTCACGGCCCGGCCCTGGGCCAGGTCCCACCACCACGTCTCGGCCATGTCGCACCTCCGTCTCGGCGGCCCCGACCATGCCACGGCCGGGCGCGTCGAGGCGGGGCGGACGGGCGGTGAACAGGCGGCGAGGGTGGCGGTCGAGCGGCCCTGCGGGGCCGTGCGGAGCGTCATAGGGTCGGCGGCGATGGACGACGTGCACGCCCTCGACGCCACCGCCCAAGCCGCCCTGGTCCGGGCGGGCGAGGTCAGCCCCATCGAGCTGGTGGCCGCGGCCGTGGCCCGGGCCGAGGCGTCGAACGGGGAGCTCAACGCCATCATCCACCCCCGCTACGAGGACGCCGTGGCCGACGCCGCCGGGGCCCTGCCCGACGGGCCGTTCCGCGGCGTGCCCTTCGTGCTCAAGGACCTCGACGGCCACGCCGCCGGCCTGCCCCTGCACATGGGGACCAAGGTGCTGCGCGACCACGGCTACGTGCCCGACGTGGACGACACCCTGACCGAGCGCTTCCGGCGGGCGGGGCTGGTGGTCATCGGCAAGACCAACACCCCGGAGCTGGGCCTGGTCCCCTCCACCGAGCCCGAGTCCTACGGCCCGACCCGCAACCCGTGGGACCCGACCCGCACCGCCGGGGGGTCGAGCGGGGGGTCGGCCGCCGCGGTGGCGGCCGGCATCGTGCCCATGGGCCACGCCGGCGACGGTGGCGGCTCGATCCGCATCCCGGCCTCGGCCTGCGGCCTGGTGGGCCTGAAGCCCAGCCGGGGCCGGGTCCCGGTCGGGCCACTGGTGGGCGAGGCGTGGGCCGGCCTGGTGTCCCGCCTGGCCGTGACCCGCTCGGTGCGCGACACCGCGGCGCTGCTCGACGCGGTGGCCGGGCCGTCGGTGGGCGACCCGTCGTGGGCGCCCCCGCCGGCCCGCCCCTACGCCGAGGAGGTGGGCGCCGATCCCGGGTCGCTCCGCGTCGGCTGGATCGTGGACGCCCCCGACGGCGGGGCCAGCTCGTCGCCCGAGGTGGCGGCGGTGGTGGAGCGGACGGCGTCCACCCTGGCCGAGCTGGGCCACCGGGTCGAGGCCGCGGCCCCGGCTGCCCTGGGCGACCCGGAGATCGTGGCCCACTTCCTCACCTGCTTCGGGGTGTGGACGGCCCGCGAGCTCGACCGCATCGGGGAGATGATCGGCCAGCCGGTCACCTCCGACGGCGTCGAGCCCGGCACGTGGGCCGTGGCCGAGATGGGGCGCTCGGTGGGCGGGGCCCAGTACCTGGCCGGCGTGGAGGGGATGCACCGCCTGGCTCGCCGGGTGGTGGCCTGGTGGGAGGAGGACGGCTGGGACCTGCTCCTCACCCCGACCATGCCCGAGCTCCCCCCCACCCTGGGGCAGTTCGCCTCGACGCCCGAGGACCCCTTCGCCGGCGTGATGCGGGCCACCCCGATCGTGGCCTTCACCGCCGCCTTCAACATCACCGGCCAGCCCGCGGCTTCGCTGCCGGTGGGCGAGAGCGGTGGCCTGCCGGTGGGCGCGCAGCTGGTGGCCGCGCCGGGCCGGGAGGACGTGCTGCTCCGGGTGGCGGCCCAGCTCGAGGAGGCCCTCCCGTGGGCCGGTCGCCGGCCCCGGCCGGGGGTCGACGCCTAGCCGGGCTCGGGGGGCCGGCCCACCACCCGGCCGGGCAGGATCGGGGCCACGGTGGGGTGCGGGTCGTCCCAGACCGGGGCGCCGGCGGGCGGGAACTTGGCGTCGACGTAGGCCAGCACCACGTCGGCCAGCTGGTGGAAGAGCCGGTCCTGGCCGTCGGGGGCGACGTCGCCGGCGCGGATGAGGAACGCGTTGACCACGGTGACGACGGCGTCGGTGACCTCGTCGCGGTGGGCGGGCCCGATGTCGGGCACCCGCAGCTCGACCAGGTCGGCCACGTGGCCGGCCAGGCCCGAGCGGAGGCGCTGGCCGGCCCCGTCGCCGGCGGCCGGCCCGCTGGCCGTGGCCGCGATGGCCGAGAAGGCCCGGCGTTCGGCCACGAAGCCGGCCAGGGCGGCCAGCACCCGCCGCACCAGCACGTCCACCGGCTCGTCGTCGTCCACGTCCAGGACGGCGGCGTAGAGGGCTTCCAGGTCGTCGAGGTAGCGCTCGCACAGGGCGAGGGCGATGGCGCCCTTGTCGGGGAACCAGCGGTACAGGGTGGGGATGGGCACCTGGGCTCGGCTGGCCACCAGGTTGGTGGTGGCCTTGGCGTAGCCGACCTCCTCGAACACGGCCTCGGCGGCGGTGAGGATGGCCTCGACCCGGGCCGCCGAGCGGGCCTGGCGGGGCCGGGCCCGGAGGTGGTCCTCGCCGGCGCGGCGGGGGGACGGTGCGGCCACGGCAGCTCAGGGTACCGGGCCCTCCCCGCCGCACTTGGCGTCGGACGATGACGTATGATCCGCGCTGCCGCTCCGCTTCGGATCTCGCTCACCTGTACGGGTGAAAGGGGCTCGGGGGCGGGGTCGACCGGCTCGGAGCCCGAGGGGGCGCAGGACCGGCGTGGCACTCTCAGAGCCTGTCCACCCCACCGGGAGACGCATGCCCCCGAGCGATCCGATCCGCATCGCCGTCATCGACGACTACGACGTGATCGTGGAGGGGACCGCCGCCCTCCTCCGCCCCTACGGGCACCTGGTGGACGTCGTGTCCTGCACCGTGGACGGGGGCCCCGGCCTCCCGGTCGAGGTGGCCCTGATCGACTGCTTCGCCCTCCCGGGGGAGGGCTCCCGGGTCATCCGGGCCGTGGCCGCCCACCCCAACGTGGGCAAGGTCGTCGTCTACACCTGGGGCAACGCTCCCGAGCTCATCACCGCGGCCCTGGCCTTCGGCGCCGACGGGTTCGTCAGCAAGGGCCTGTCGGGCCGGGAGCTGGCCGAGTCGCTGGTGGCCGTGGCCCGGGGCGAGCAGGTGGTCAGGGTCGGCACCGCGGCCAACGCCGCGGCCCAGGCCGACGGTCGCCCGGCGGAGGTCCGGCGCTGGCCCGGCCACGAGGTGGGGCTGACCGAGCGGGAGAGCGAGGTGCTGGCCCACATCGCCCAGGGCCGGCGCACGGCCGAGATCGCCGACTCCCTCTACCTCAGCATCAACTCCATCAAGACCCACACCCGGAACCTGTTCCGCAAGATCGGGGTCTCGACCCGCACGGAGGCCGCGCTGTGGGGCATCGACCACGGCTTCCGTCCCGACCGCAGCACCCGCGACACGTGGTCCTCGCCGTGACGGCACCGCTCTCCTGACCGCCCGGTCCGCCCTTCACCACCACCAGGTGTAGTTGGGAGGTCGCGCACGGGCCGCAACTCCTGCCGGGCGCATGGTGGCTCGATCCACCCGACGGACATGGAGGTGCGACGGAGGTGTCGCTGAACGCGATCGTGGGTCGCAACGTGCGGATCGCCCGGGCCGAGCG
Organism: Acidimicrobiales bacterium; assembly: GCA_035630295.1. NCBI lineage: Bacteria > Bacillati > Actinomycetota > Acidimicrobiia > Acidimicrobiales > Acidimicrobiales bacterium. The sequence goes on from DASQKY010000003.1 coordinate 108,100, forward strand.
CGGCATGACCCAGGAGGACCTGGCCGCGGCCATGGGCTGGACCCGCGACTCGGTGAGCGCCACCGAGTGCGGGACCAACAACCTGTCCCTGCGCGCCGTCGACCGGCTGGCCTCCTGCCTCGACCTGTCACCGGCCGCGCTGTTCCGCGACCGCCGCCACGTGCCCCACGACCCGGACCGGGGCGGCCGCTGACCGGCGACCGGAAACCACCCGGCGCGCCACCGCCACGGCCCCCTACCCTCGGCGGGCATGCCCGTCGTCGCCGCCCGCGCCCTGGCCGGCGCGGCCGCCCTGCTCGTCACGGTGGTGGCCTGCGGCTCCGGCGACGGCGGGGCCAGCCCCACCACCGACCCCCGCCCGGCCACCACCGGGGGGCCGGTGGGGGAGGAGCAGCTGCTCGACTGGTCGGCCCGGGGCCCCCACGGCGTCGGCTCGCAGCAGCTCGCCCTCGACGACGGCCGCCGGGTGGCGGTCTGGTACCCGGCCGAGGCCGGGGCCGGCACCGACGAGCCGACCGGGACCTTCGACATCACCAGCCTGCTCTCGCCCGAGCTCCAGGCCCAGGTCCCCGCCGATGCCCGGCCCGTCCACCCGGTGCCCGCCGCGCCCGGCGCCGCCCCCGACCGGGCCGCGGCGCCGTACCCCGTGGTCCTCTTCAGCCACGGCTTCGCCGGCTTCCCCGAGCAGTCGGCCGACCTCGTCACCCACCTGGCCTCCTGGGGCTACGTGGTGGCCGCCCCGGACCACGTGGAGCGGTCCCTGAGCGGCCTGCTCGGCACCGCGGCCCAGGGCGTCCCCCGGCGGGACGATCCCGAGGTGCTGGCGGCCACGCTCGACCTGGTGCTGGCCCGGGCCACGGTGGCCGGCCCGCTGGAGGGCATGGTCGACGGCACCCGCGTCGGTGTGGCCGGCCACTCGGCCGGCGCCAGCGCCGCCTACCGCCTGGCCGCCACCGACGAGCGCGTCGACGCCTTCGCCGCCTACTCCGTGGGCTCCGGCCAGGGGGACCGGGCCCTCCCCGAGCCGCCGGCCGTCCCCGGCCTTGTCATGGTGGGTGAGGACGACGGCATCATCGAGCCCCGGGCCACCCGGGCCGTGTTCGAGGCCATGGAGCCCCCGAAGTACATGGCCTCCATCGCCGACTCCGGGCACCTGGTGTTCAGCGACCTGTGCCTCATCGGGGCCGAGCAGGGGGGCCTGGTGGGCATCGTGGAACGCATCGGCCTGCCCATCCCCGACGACCTGCTCCGCCTGGCCAGCGACGGGTGCGGTGAGGGCGCCCTCCCGGTGGAGGAGGCCTTCCCGGCCATCGACGCCCTGTCCGTGGCCTTCTTCCGGGCCCACCTGGACGAGGAGGTGGGGGCCGCTGACGCCCTGCAGCCCGGGCCGCTGAAGGGCCTGGACGGCGACGCCGAGGTCCGGGTCAGCGCCCAGCCCGGCTGAGGCCGGGGCCGGGCCCGCCGCTCAGGCCGGGTCGGGGCAGGCCTCGCCGCGGGCCTCGGCCAGGACGGCGTGCTCGGCCAGGCGCCAGCCCTCCGGCGTGGGTCGGGCCTGGTACTGGTGCCGGCGGGCCGTGACCGTGGTGCTGAGGATGCGCCACGTGCCCCGGACCAGGAGCAGGTCGGCGTCGACCTCGCACGTCGTCACCAGGGCGTGGTCCTCCCGGACCTCCACGTCCTCGACGGCCACCGACGAGCGCGCCGACAGGCGGATGGCCTCCGGCGCCAGCGTGAACCGGCGGTACTCGCTCCCGTAGGCATCCCGGTAGGCCCCGGTGAGGTACCGGTCGGCCTCGTCGAGCAGGAACCGGTCGCCGCGGATGCCGCGGGACACGTCGAACCACTCCTCGGCCAGGCGCTCGACCTCGGCGGCCACCTCCTCGGGGGCGGCGGCCGGGGGCTCGGCGTCCACGGGCCGGGCCGTGGCCCGGGGTGGGGCCGGGGCCTGGGCCGCCGGCTCGGGATCGTCGCTGCAGCCGGCCAGGACGAGCCCGGCCGCCAGCACGCCGGCCAGCAGGCCGACCGCCACGCCAGCCCGCACGGCCGGGATCCCCGGGGCGGCGCGGCGGCGAGGGCGGCGAACGGGGCGGGGCACGGTCGGTCACGGTACCAACCGCCCCGGCCGGGACCCGCCTCGCCCGGCTCCGGGTTTGACCGGGACGCGGCCCGGGCAGGCCGGCGCCGCTTCCCCTCCCTGTCCCACGTGGGCGCCGCTTCCCCTCCCTGTCCCACGTGAAGGGAGGGCCATGGCCCCCACCCCCGCCGACCTCGACACCGCGGCCGACGCCCTGCGCCGCTCGGCCACCTTCCTCGTCCTGGCCTTCGAGCCCGTCGGGCCCCGCAGCGACGGCGAGACGTGGGAGGGCCCGGCCGCGGCCTCGTTCCGCCGCGACCTGGCTGCCGTGGAGGCGCGGGTGGCGGCCCTGGCCACCGCCCTGCGGGGCCGGGCCACGGCCCTGGAGCAGCGGGCCGAGCACCGCCGACGGGTGTGGGCCGAGGCCGAGGAGGCGCGGTGGGCGCGGGACCGGGCGCTCCACCGCTCACCCTCGGTGTTCGCCGACCGGCTGGACGGGCCGTGAGCGGGGAGCCGGGGCTGGTGGCCCTCGACCCCCGGGGCCTGGCCGAGCTGGAGAGCACCCTCCAGGGCGTGGCCGAGGTCTACCGGTCCCAGGCCGGTCGGGTCCTGGACGTGCTGTCCGAGGTGGGCGAGAGCGGCACCGGCGAGGCGGCCCAGCTCCACGCCCTGGCCGACTGGTGCCGCCGTCACCGCGACGACGTGGCCCGGCGCCGCCTCCTGGTGGCCGCCCTGCCCGCGGCCCTGCCCCTGCCGCCCCGCACCTTCGAGACCCGGTCGGAGGGGTGGCGGGCGGCCGAGGCCCAGGCCGGCCGGCTGCGGCGCGCCCTCGATGCCGGTGCGCCCTCGTGGTCCACGCTGGCCCCGCTGCTGGCCGAGGCGGCCCGCGGCGCCCACGACGGGGCCTACGCGGCCCGGTTCCTCACCCTCCTGGGGCCGGAGCGGACGGCGGCCCTGCCCCTGGCCATCGACAGGGCGGCCGGGGCGGCCGGGGCCGCACCGGAGGGCGACGACATGCAGGCTGTGGTGGCCGGGGCCCTGCTCCGGGCCTCCCGCCACCAGGGCCCGGGCCGCCTGTCGGAGCGATGGATCGCCCGCTTCACCGGGCCCGCCCCGGCCGCCGCCCCGGCTCCCTCCCACCGCCTCCCGGGCCCGCCGGAGGGGGACGGCCCGGACGGTGGCCCCGAGGCCCTGCTCGGCCACCTGGGCTTCGGCACCGACTTGGCCCGGGCCGTGGCCCTCGGCCTCGGAGCCGGCCGCCTGGCCATGGCGCTGCGGGGCCCGGGCACGGTGCTGGCCGTCGTCCGGCTGGCCACCAGCGACGACGACGTGGACGGCTGGGACCTGGCCGGCATGGCGGCCGACGCCGGGGCCACCCTGGGCCTGGCCCTGGTCACCACCGGCGTGGTGGCCACCCCCCTCGGCGTGGCCACCGCGGTGGGAGCCAGCATCGTCGCCTCGGCCCTGGGCTGGCTGGCCCACCAGGTCGAGCCGGCCCGGCCCGAGAGCACGCCCGAGGCCCCGCGCCGGCGCAACGCCCCGGCCTTCGACCCGGACACGGGGACCACCCACTACCCGGGCGGGGGCCAGGACCGGCCCCACCAGGACGGCGCCGGTGGCGTCCTCCCCCCGTCCATGGTGCGGTGACGGCCCTAGCCTCCCCCCATGCCCGAGGGCGACACCATCTGGAGAGCGGCCTCCCGCCTCCGCCCGGTGCTGGCCGGCACCACCCTGGAACGGTTCGAGGCCCCCCGCCTGGTCGGCGACCGCCCCCGGCCCGGCACCGTCATCGACGACGTGGAGGCGGTGGGCAAGCACCTGCTGGTCCACTTCGCCGGCGGCCTGTCGCTCGACACCCACATGCGCATGACCGGCTCGTGGCACCTGTACCGCCGGGGGGAGCGGTGGCGGAAGCCGGCCCACCTCCTCCGCTGCCGCCTGGTGGTGCCCAGGTGGGAGGCGGTGTGCTTCGCCGCCCCGGTGGTGCGGACCTACCGCCGTGACGGCCGGGCCGGCCCCCTGGGCGGGGCCGAGGACCCGGTGGCCCACCTGGGGCCCGACCTGTGCCGGCCCGACGCCGACCTGGACGAGGTGGTGGCCCGCATGGAACGCCACCCGGAGCCGGGCACGACCATCGCCGAGGTGCTGCTGGACCAGACCGTGGCCGCCGGCATCGGCAACGTCTACAAGAGCGAGGTCCTCCACGCCTGCGGCCTCGACCCGTTCACGCCCCTGGCCGCCGTGCCCGCCGCCCTCCGGCGCCGCCTGGCAGAGGTGGCGTCGCGGCTCCTGCGCCGCAACCTGGCCACCGCCCGGCGGACCACGGTGGCCGGCCCGCCCGGGAGCGTCGCCGTGTACGGCCGGGCTCGCCGCCCGTGCCCGCGGTGCGGCACGCCGATCCGCGTGGCCCGCCACGGAGCCCAGGCCCGCTCGACCTACTGGTGCCCGCGCTGCCAGCGCCCGCCCCGGGCCGCGGCAGGCCCCGGGAACGAAACCCCGGGCCCGTGACTCGTCGGGGGTGATGGAGATCACCGACGACGAGGTCGAGGCCGTGGCCCCGCTGCTCCCTGCCGTGCCCGCCGTCCCGGACGTCGGGTTCGAGGAGCTGTTCGTGGCCGAGCGGGTGCCCATGACCCGCCTGGCCTACCTGTTGGTGGGGTCGGAGGCGGTGGCCGAGGAGGTGGTGCAGGACGCCTTCGCCCAGGTGTACCAGCGCTGGGGCGGCCTGGACCGGCCCGGCGGCTACCTGCGGACCTGCGTGGTCCACGGGGCCCGGCGGGCGTCGCGGCGCCGGGCCCGCGACCTGCGGGTCGTCCACCGTCCCGAGCCCGCGGCCCTGGGCGCCCGGGAGCTGCTCGACGCCCTGGGTCGGCTGCGGCCCTCGTGGCGGGCCGTGGTGGTGCTGCGCTTCTACGGCGGCATGACCCAGGACGAGATCGCCACCGCCTTGGGCATGCGGCCCGGGACGGTGAAGTCGGCCCTGCACCGAGCGCTGGGCCAGCTACGAGAGGAGATCGAGCGATGAGCACCCCTGAGGACTTCGAGGAGCGCCTGGCGGCCCGGCTGGAGCAGGCCGGCGAGCCGGTGACCGGCGGCGGCGTGACCCGGGAGGGCGTGGCCGCCCGCCACCGGGAGCGGGCCCGGGCCCGGCGCCTGCGCCAGGGGGCGGTGGTGGCGGTGGCGGCCAGCGTGCTGGTGGTGCTGGGCGTGGCCCTCTCGGCCGGCGACCACGACACGACCCCGATCGCCGCCGAAGGCCGGCCCACCACCAGCGGGGCGGGCCCCACGCCGGGCCCGTCGACCTGCCAGGAGGACGTGGACGTGATCCTCTTCCTCGATCCGGCGATCACCGAGGCCGAGCGCGAGGCCCTCGCCGCCTCCCTGGAGGACGAACCGAACGTCGTGGCGTTCCGGTACGTGAGCCAGGAGGAGGCCTACCAGGAAGCGCGGGAGCTGTTCGCCGACCAGCCGGCCACGCGGGACCTCCTGCAGGAGGAGGACGTGCCCCCGTCGTTCCGCATCGCCCGCACCGAGGGCGAGATCCCGTCGTTCGCCGGGGACTACGAGGACCGGCCCGGCGTGCGGGAGGTGGAGAGCCTGGCCCCGACCACGTCGGCGCCCCCGCGACCGCCGTCTCCGTCGGCCGCGGTGCCGGGCTCGCCGGTCGAACCCGACGCCGGGGCCGTCGAGAGCGACATCGCCATCTTCCCGGCGGGGCCGCTGGCCGTCCCGTGCGACGGGTCGACGGGCCCGGCCGTCACCGTCCCGCCGAGCACCGGGACGACGATGCTCCCGTCATCGGTCCCCACCACGCCTCCGGGGCCCAGCCCGGAGGTCGAGGGGTCCACCCCCCCGGCGGGCCCCGGCCCGACGACGACCGTGGCCGCCCCACCGACGACGACGATCCCGTAGCACCAGGCCAGGCTGGGCGGTACCCTGCTCTTTGTGAACGGACGCACAAAGGTGGTGATCGTCGGGGCCGGGTTCGGGGGGCTGGCTGCGGCCCGGGAGCTGGAGGGGGCGCCGGTCGACGTCACGTTGGTCGACCGCAACAACTTCCACACCTTCCAGCCGTTGCTGTACCAGGTGGCCACCTCGGGCCTCAGCCCGTCGGACGTGGCCTATCCGGTGCGGGGGATCTTCACCCGGCAGCGCAACCTGGCCTTCCGCCGCGACACCGTCGTCGCCGTCGACTGGGAGGCCCGGCGGGTCCGGCTGGGCGGGGGTGGGCACCTGCCCTTCGACCGGCTGATCGTGGCCGCCGGGGCCACGGTCAACGACTTCGGGGTCCCCGGCGTGGCCCAGCACGGGTTCCCCCTCTACGTGCTGCCCGACGCCGTCCGCCTCCGCAACCACATCCTGGGCCGCTTCGAGGCCGCCGATGCCGAGCCGGCCCTGGTCGACGACGGGGGCCTCACCTTCGTGGTCGTGGGGGGCGGCCCAACCGGCGTGGAGGTGGCCGGGGCCCTGGCCGAGCTCATCGACAAGGTCCTGCACCGCGACTTCCGGGGCAGCCGGGTGGACGTGGCCCGGGCCGCCGTGATCCTGGTGGAGATGACCGACGAGCTGCTGCCGCCGTTCTCGCCCTCCTCGCAGCGCCACGCCCGCACCACCCTGGCCCGCAAGGGCGTGCACGTCCGCACCGGCACCTCGGTGGCCGAGGTCGGCCCCACTCGGGTGGTCCTGGCCGGCGGGGAGGAGATCCGGGCCCACACCCTGGTGTGGGCGGCCGGGGTGCGGGCCAGCCCGTTGGCCGCCGCCCTGGGCGTGCCCACCACCGGGGGCGGGCGGGTGGCGGTCGGCCCCGACCTGCGCCTGGCCGGCCACCCCGAGGCCTTCGTGGTGGGCGACATGGCCGCCATCGACGACGGCGCTGGCCTGCTGCCCGGTGTGGCCCAGGTGGCCATGCAGTCCGGGCGCCACGCCGCCCGGCTCGTCGGCCGGGAGGTGGTGGGGGAGGGCGACCCGCACGAGGCCTTCCGGTACCGGGACAAAGGCACCATGGCCACCATCGGCCGCCGCTCGGCCGTGGCCGAGCTGCCCCCGGGGATCCGCCTGCGGGGCACGGTGGCCTGGGTGGCCTGGCTGGGCCTCCACCTCGTGTACCTGATGGGCTTCCGCAACCGGGTCTCGGTGTTCGTGAACTGGGCCTGGAACTACCTCACCTGGGACCGGGGGGCGCGCCTCATCCTGGGCTCCGGCGAGGGTGACGCCGAGCGGGGCTGACTCAGGCCCACAGGCCCGACGCCACCGCCTCCGGGAGCATCAGGTGGTGCTCGCCGGCCCGGGCCCGGGTGGCCGACACATCGAGGTGGGTGGCCTCGACGGCCAGCACCACCACCTCGGGCCCGGTGCTCGGCGCCGGGTCCACCGCCACCCCGGCCCGCGGGGCCAGCAGGACCCGCGGCAGGCGGGCCAGGGCGGCGTCGCGGGCCGCCGTCGAGCCGCCGTACCAGGCCGGGTCGAGCACCTGGGCCCACTTGTCGGCTCCCAGCACCACGGCCCCGGCCCCCACCGCCTCGGCCACCTCCACCACCAGGCGGGCCGGCGTCCGGGCCGCGGCCAGGCCCGGTCGGCCGGCGGCCACCGCCTCCAGCACGGCCAGGCGGTCGGCCACCGGGGCCACGCCCCCGTCCTTGCCCAACGCCGCCTCCGAGAGGACCAGGCACACCTCGTCCACGCCGGGGACGGCCAGGGCGGCCCGGGCCACGGCCAGGTGGGCCACGGTCGGCGGGTCGAACGACCCCGGGAAGGCGGCCCGCCCCACCGGGTCGCTCAGGCGCGGCCGAGGACGCGGTCCACCCGCACCTCGATGGCCACCCGGTCGTCGCGGGGCCCGGGCGGGCGGTAGCGCTCGGCGTAGCGGCGCACGGCCTCGGCCACCCGGGCCGGGTCGTCGGTGACGGTGGCCGGGCCCTCGAGGGTGAGCCAGCGCCCGCCGTCGACCTGGCACACCGAGGCCCGGCTGCCCGGCGCGGCCCGCAGGTTCCGGGCCTTGCGGCTGGGGGCGAAGGTGATGATCCGGACCAGGCCGGCCCCGGGGTCCCAGGTGAAGCCGACGGCCACCACGTGGGGCGAGCCGTCCGGGCGCAGGGTGGTGAGGGTGGCCAGGTGCCGCTCGGCCAGGAAGGCGGTGACGTCGTGGCCCAGGGCGGTGGGGTCGAGGCCCATCAGCGGCTCACTCGACGGTCACGGCCTTCAGCACGTCCATCCGCGCCGCCCGCCACGCCGGGATGAGCGAGGCGCCCATGCCGATGAGCAGGGCCAGCACCAGGACGCCGATCACGAAGGGGGGCGACACCGAGATGCGCAGGGTGTCGAGCTCGGCCCGCTGGGTGCGGACCACGGCGATGCCCCCGGCGATGCCGATGGCCAGGCCCAGCACGGTGCCCAGCATGGTGAGGATGATGGACTCGCCGGTGATGGCCCCGGCCATCTGCCGGCGGGTGGCGCCCACGGCCCGGAGCAGGCCGATCTCCCGCGTCCGCTCGAACACCGACAGGGCCAGGGTGATGGTGACGCCCAGGGCGCCGATCACCAGGGCCAGCCCCAGCAGGGCGAAGAAGATGCCGAGGGTGAAGGTGAGCTGGCGGTTGTTGGCGGCCTTGATCTCCCGGCGGTCCCGCACCTGAGCCCCGGCGAAGCTCTCGGTCCGGGCCTCCACCACCTGCCGCAGCTCCTCGACGCCCACGCCCTGGGCGGCGGTGACGTCGATCCGGGACACCAGCTGGCCCACACCCGGGAAGCGGTCGCGGAAGACCTGGTCGGAGACCAGGAAGCGGCCGTCGCTGTTCTGGGCCACGATGCCGCCCGAGCCGTAGATCGCCCCCACCGTGACCGTCGTCGGTTGGCCGTCGGGGTAGGTGACCGGGACCTCGGTGCCGATGGCCCAGCCCTCCTCCTCGGCGGTGCGGTCGTCGATGGCGATCTGCTCCGGCGCCAGCGAGGCCAGGTCGCCCCGGACCTCGCCCAGGTCGAAGACGTCGAGCACGTCGGAGAACCGCACCCCGTAGACCGGGCGGGTGTCGCCGTCGATCTCCACGATGCCCCGCTGCACACCGGTCACCGCCGCCACCTCGTCCTGGCCGGCCAGGTCGTCGACCAGGTCGGGGCTGAGGCTGGGGAAGCCGAAGGCCGAGGTGACGACCTCCAGGTCGCCCTTGAAGTACTCGTCGGTGGCGGCGTTGATGGACCGGCCGAAGGAGAGGGCGAACACGGCGATGAAGGTGATGAGCGTGACCGAGAGCATCAGGGCCGAGGCGGTGCCGGCCGAGCGCTTGGGGTTGCGCCGGGCGTTGTCGCGGCCCAGGGTGCCCGCCACCCCGAACAGCCGCAGGGGCAGGCCCAGCAGGCCGGTGAGGGGGGGCACGATGTAGGGCCCCAGGACCACCACGGCGGTGAAGATCACGACGGTGCCCAGGGCGGCCTGGGCCACGGCGTCGGTGCCGGTCCCGACCCCTCCCACCACCAGGAAGGCCACCCCGGCAGCGGCCACGGCCAGGCCGATGGCCAGCCGGATCGGGGAGCGGCGGACGTCATCCACCGAGGCCTCGCGCAGGGCGGCCACGGGGGGGACCCGGCTGGCCCGCCACCCGGGGACCAGCGCGCACAGCACCGAGATGGTCGTGCCCACCAGGAGCGAGGCGACGATGGTGCGGGGGGCGATGACCGGCACCGCCCCGGCCTCGCCCAGGCCGGTGGTGGCCAGGGCCGACTGGAGGGCCACGGCCAGGGCGATGCCCCCCACCAGGCCCATGATCGAGGCGATGAGGCCGACCACGGCCGACTCCACCACCACCGACGTGAGCACCTGGCGGCGGGCCGAGCCCAGGGCCCGGAGCAGGGCCAGCTCCCGCACCCGCTGCCCGATGACGATGCCGAAGGTGTTGTAGATCAGGAAGGCGCCGGCCAGGAGGGCGATGGCGGCGAAGGAGTTGAGCACCACCTGGAAGGTGGCCACGAAGGAGCCGATGCCCTCCTCGGCCTCCTCGGTGCTCTCGGCCGCGGTGATGGCCTCCAGGCCATCGGGCAGCTCGGCGGTGATGCGGCGCACCAGCTCCGGCTCGGACACGCCGTCCTCGGCCACGGCGGACACGTTCTGGATGCGGCCGTCGAGGGTGAAGGTCTCGATGGCCGCCGGCGTGGCCATCATCACGAAGCTGGCCCCGCCCAGGTTGCCGGACTCGCCGAAGCGGATGATGCCCACCAGGTCCAGCTCGACCACGCCCTTCAGGGTCTGCACCCGGAAGGGGTCGCCGACGGCGAGGTCGCCGGCCTCGGCCGTGAGCGTGTCGACGACGGCCTCGGTGGCCCCCTCGGGGGCCCGCCCCTCCTCGACCTCGAACACGTCGATGGCCGCGTTGCCGGTCCAGTTGGAGCCGAACGACGGGGCCCCGGTGGAGTTGAGGGGGTCACCCTCGTCGTCGAGGACCGAGCCGATGCTGGCCACCACCGGCTCGGCCGCGGCCACGCCGTCCACCTGGCGGACCAGGTCGGCCACCGCCGGGTCGATGTCGGGGCGCTGGTCGCCGCCGTCGACGGCCGCGGCCTCGTAGGCCGCCTGGCCCCGCACCACGGCGTCGATGCCGGCGTTGGCCTCGGTGAAGATGGTGTCGAAGGAGGCGGCCACGGTGTCGGTGAGGACGAAGGTGCCGGACATGAAGCCCACGCCCAGGGCCACGGCCACGGCCGTGAACAGCGTGCGGAACTTGTGGCCCAGGAGGTTCTTGAGGGCGACCTTGAGCATCGGCCCTCAGCCCCCGAGCGACTTGAGGCGGTCGAGGACGCGCTCCTCGGTCGGGTCCTGCATCTCGTCGACGATGCGGCCGTCGTTGAGGAACAGCACCCGGTCGGCGTAGGCCGCGGCCGAGGGCTCGTGGGTCACCATCACGATGGTCTGGCCGGTGTCGCGCACCGCGGCCTGCATGAAGCCCAGGATCTCGGTGCTGGCCCGGGAGTCGAGGTTGCCGGTGGGCTCGTCGGCGAAGATGATCTGCGGCCGTTGGGCCAGGGCCCGGGCCACCGCCACCCGCTGCTGCTGGCCGCCCGACAGCTCGCTGGGCCGGTGCTTCAGGCGGTCGCCCAGGTCCACCGTGGCCACCACCCGGTCGAGCCACTCCCGGTCCGGCTCGCGCCCGCCCAGCAGGGCCGGGAGGGTGATGTTCTCCTCGGCGGTGAGGGTGGGGATCAGGTTGAAGGCCTGGAAGATGAAGCCGACCTGCTCGCGGCGGAGCAGGGTGAGGGCCTTGTCGTCGAGGGTCGAGAGGTCGGTGTCGCCCAGGACGATGCGGCCCGAGGTCAGGTTGTCCAGCCCGGCCAGGCAGTGCATCAGCGTGGACTTGCCCGAGCCCGACGGGCCCATGATGGCGGTGAAGCGGCCCCGCTCGATGGCCACGTCCACCTCGGCCAGGGCCAGGACGGCGGTCTCGCCCCGCCCGTAGTACTTGGTGGCCTGCTCGGCACGGGCCACGACGGCGGACGCGACGGGCGCGGCGGCGTTCGACATGGGAGACCTCGGGGAGGGGGGTGTGGGACGCAGCAGCCGGAGCACGGTGCTGCGGGCCGCACCCTATCGAGGCCACCCGGCCGCGGGCCGCCGCTTCCGAGCCGGGGGCGGGGCCCCGGCGTCGGTAGCCTCGATGTCGATGACGTGCGCCCAGTGCGGAGGAGAGGTCCCGGGCGGGGCCCGCTTCTGCCCCGAGTGCGGCGCCCCGGTCGGCGGGGGCGGCGACGAGCGGCGCGTCGTCACCGTGCTCTTCGCCGACATCGTGGGCTTCACCACCCTGTCCGAGAGCCTCGACCCCGAGCGGGTCAAGCGCCTGGTCGACACGTGGTTCGAGCACCTGGTGGCCGACATCACCGCCTTCGGGGGCCGGGTCGACAAGATCGTGGGCGACGGCATCCTGGCCCTCTTCGGCGCCCCGGTGGCCCACGAGGACGATGCCGAGCGGGCCGTCCGGGCCGGCCTGCGCATGCAGGAGACCCTGGCCGCCATGTCCAGCCGGGCCGAGACCGGCACCGGGGCCCGGCCGCCCACGGTCCAGATGCGCATCGGCGTGAACACCGGCGAGGTGCTGGTGGGCGCCCTCCGGGCCGGCGGGGCCACCACGGCCATGGGCGACGTGGTCAACACGGCCAGCCGCCTCCAGACCGCGGCCCGACCCGGCGAGGTGCTGGTCGGGCCGTCCACCCACGCCACCACGGCCCACGCCCTGGCCTACGAGCGCCGGGGGCTGCTCACCGCTCGGGGCCGGGAGGCCCCGGTCGAGGCCTGGTCGGCCCGCCACGCCCTGCTCCCGCCGGGCCAGCGCCCGGCCCGGGACGAGACCCCGCTGGTGGGACGGGACCGCGAGCTGGGCCTGCTCGACGCGGCCGTGGTCTCGGCCCTCGGCCACTGCCGGGCCCTGTTGGGGGTGGTGGTGGGCGACACCGGCGTGGGCAAGACCCGCCTGGTGCGGGAGGCCTCCGAGCAGCTCCGGGGCGCCCGTGACGTCCTCCTGCTGGAGGGCCGGTGCGTGCCCTACGGCGAGGCCAACGTGTGGTGGCCGGTGGCCGAGGCCCTCCAGGCCCTGTGCGAGGTCGACCCCGCGGCCGAGCTGCCCGCCATCCGCGACGCGGTGTGGGCCCGGGTGGCGGCCGCCTTGGGCGACGACGCCTCCGACGAGGACCTCGACCGGGTGACGGCCGGGCTCCTGGTCCTCATGGGCCACGACAGCACCCGGCAGGGGCGCGACCCCACCCGGTCCCGGGAGGCGGCGGTCGACGCCTTCGTGGACTTCATCGAGGGCCACGCCCGCCGCCGGCCCGTGGTGCTGTGCCTCTCCGACGTCCACTGGGCCGACGACGCCGTGCTCACCCTGGTCGGCACGCTGCTCACCCGGCTGGCCCGGTGCCCGGTGGTGGTGTTGGCCACGGCCCGGCAGGCGGTGCGCGACCACTGGTCGGCGCCCTTCAGCCGCCACGACACGGTGGTGGTCAACCTCGACCCCCTGGACGGGCCGGCCGCCGAGCAGCTCCTGGCCGCCCTGCACGGCGGGGCCGTGCCCCCCGCCCTGCGCGACGACCTGCTGGCCCGCAGCGGCGGCAACCCGTTCTTCCTGGAGGAGCTGCTGGCCCTGGTCGACACGACGGCGCCCGACGGGCCCCGGCCGGGCCTGCCCGACACCCTGCGGGGCATCGTGGCCGCCCGCCTCGACGCCCTCGACGTCGACGAGCGGGCGGTCCTCACCGACGCCGCCGTCATCGGGCGCCGGGGCTCGGTGGGTGCCCTCCAGGAGATGGCCACCGGGCTGGGCCGGGCCGGCGACGTGGCCGCCACGGTGCGGGCCCTGGCGGCCAAGGAGCTGCTCGACCTCGATCGCCACCACTGGGAGTTCCGCTCCGAGATCGCCCGCGAGGTCGCCTACGCCACCCTGCCCAAGGCCGACCGGGCCATGCGCCACGCCGGCATCGCCCACTGGGTGGAGGCCCGGGTGGTGGCCAAGGCCGGCCTCGACGTCGACGGCGACCGGGCCGAGGAGGTCATCGCCGGGGCCGCCGCCCTCGACGACGCCATCGTCAACCAGATAGCCCACCACTGGGCGGCGGCGGCCGAGGTGGTGGTCGAGATGGGGGACCTGGGCAAGGTGCCGGCCGACGCCGCCGACCGGGCCGTCCGGTGGCTGGCGGCCTCGGCCCGGCGGGCCCAGCGGCGCGACCTGCTGCCCGCCGCCGAGCGGGCCTACGACCGGGCCCTGGCCCTGGCCGGGTCCCGGCTGGACGCCCGCCGCACCCGGCTGCTGCTCCACCGGGCCCGGGTCCGCTCCGACCGGTGGGACCTGATCGGGGCCCGGGCCGACGCCGAGGCGGCCCTGGCCGGGGCCCGCACCGCCGGCGACCGCAGCCTGGAGGCCGCTGCCGTGCTGCGCCTGGGTGACATCGACCAGCGCTCGGGCGACGCCGAGGCCGCGGTGGCCCGCCTGCGCCACGCCATCGACCGGTTCGGCAGCGAGGGCGACGAGCAGGGCCGGGGCGAGGCCCTCCGCCTGCTGGGCCTGACCCAGATGTTCACCGGCGACCTGGACGACGCCGCCGCCTCGGTGGTCGAGGCCCAGCTGGCCTTCGAGGCCGCCGAGGACCCGGCCGGCCAGGGGTGGGCGGCCCAGAACCTGGCCTGGATCTCGATGATGATGGGCGAGCTGGACCGGACCGAGCTCGAGGTCGACCGGGCCGTCGAGCTGTTCGCCCGGGTCGGTGAGGAGGTGGGCACGGCCTGGGCCCGTGGCCTGCTGGCCTTCGTGCGCTTCGCCCAGGGGCGGCCGGACGAGGCCGAGGCGCTGGCCACGGCCATCCTGGCCGACGCCGGCGACCGGGGCGACCGCTGGGCCACGGCCATGATGCGGGGCCTGCTGGGGTCGCTGCGCCTGTGGGACGGCCGGGTGGCGGCGGCGCTGGAGGAGACCTCGGCCGCCACCCAGGCCTTCCGGGACCTCGGCGACCCCTGGGGCCTGGCCGTCAGCCTCTCCACCCACGGGCGGGCCCTGGCCATGGCCGGCGACGTCGAGGAGGGCTTCGCCGCCGTGCGGGAGGCGGCCGACATGAGCCGCGCCGAGCGCCCCGGGGGGGTCGGGTTGATGGCCACGTTGGCCCTGGCCGTGCAGGCCGGCGAGCCGGATCGGGTGGCCGACGTGCTCGACCCCGCCGCCCTGCCCGGCGCCTCCGGCGCCCTCGGCGTGGTGGAGGGCGACGCCACCCGGGCCCTGCTCCGGCTCCAGCTCGGGGAGGTGCCGCCGGCCGTCGACGGCGGTGGGCGGGCCTTCGGCCACGCGGCGGCGGCCCTGGTCCACGCGGCCCGGGGCGAGGGGGACGAGGCGGTGGCTGCGGCCGACGCGCTGGACACCTGCCCGGAGGCGACGTTCCTGGACCGGGCGCTGGCCGACGCCGGGGCCGGCCTGGCCCTGGTGCGGGCCGGCCGGGCCGCCGAGGGCATCGCCCGCATCGACCGGGGCCGCCGTTCGGTGGAGGCCACCGACGACCTGATCGGGCGGGCGGTGCTGCACCTGGCCCGGGCCGTGGCCGCCGAGGCGGCCGACGCCCCCTCGGCGGTGGCCGACCGGGCCGACGCCGCCGCCGACCTGGCCCGGGTGGGCATCACCGCGGTGGGCTGGGAGCGGGCCTTCGCCCTGGCCGTGGGGCTGCGCCCACGCGCCGGTGCCCCCGCCTGAGGCGAGGGCACCGGGTGGTGAGCGAGGCGGGCGGGTGGGTCAGCCGGGCTGCTTGGTCAGCCGCAGGTAGGGCTTCTTGGCGTCCCAGCCGTCGGGGAAGCGCTCCTTGGCCTCCTCGTCGGACAGGGCGGGCACGATGATGACGTCCTCGCCGTCGGTCCAGTCGGCCGGCGTGGCCACCTTGTGGTTGGCCGTGAGCTGGAGCGAGTCGATGACCCGGAGCAGCTCGTCGAAGTTGCGCCCGGTGGACGCCGGGTAGGTGAGGGTCAGCTTCACCTTGTTGTCGGGGCCGACCACGAACACCGAGCGCACCGTCAGGGTGTCGTTGGCGTTGGGGTGGATCATGTCGTAGAGGTCGCTGACCTTGCGGTCGGAGTCGGCGATGAGCGGGAAGTTCAGCTCGTGGCCCGACACGTCCTTGATGTCCTGGCTCCAGTCGCCGTGGCTGTCCAGGGGATCGACCGAGAGCCCGATGACCTTGGTGTCGCGCTTGTCGAACTCGGGCTTCAGGGCGGCCACCCGCCCCAGCTCGGTGGTGCACACCGGCGTGAAGTCCTTGGGGTGGGAGAAGAGGACGGCCCAGCTGTCACCCTTCCACTCGTAGAAGTCGAGCGTCCCCTCGGTGGTCTCGGCGGTGAAGTTCGGGGCGTCATCGCCCAGGCGTACGGCCATCTCGTGTCCTCCATTGCAGGCTGCAGGGATCTGAAACCCGATCTACCTTGTCGGGTATTCCCGCAGGCGTCAACCTACCGCTGGTCAGCCGGCCCCGGGCGGGGCGCCCAGGCCCGGCTCCACCTGGATGTGCTCGCCCAGGCCGCCCTTGCGGGCCTCGGCCGCCAGCCGCTCCCGCACCTCGGTCGGCACGTCGTGGCCGGGCTCGTGCTCGCCGATGGTGGGGGCGGCCCGGCGCTCGTCGGTGACGTCGGGCTCGATGTACATGATCCGGGCCATGGACACGTTGGCCCGCACGTTGCGCTCGATGCGGTTCACCACCTCGCACACCTCGGGGAAGGTGAGGGTGTGGTCCAGCTCGACCTTGGCCCCCACCAGCAGCTCCTCGGGGCCCTGGTGCTGGGTCCGCATGTAGATCAGGCGGCGGACGGCCGGGTCGACCTCGATGGCGGCGGTGATGGCCTCCACGTCCTTGCGGGTGGCCGACTCGCCGATCAGGAGGGACTTCATCTCGATGATGAGGATGACGGCGATGATGCCGAGCAGGATGCCGATGCTGAGCGTGCCGATGCCGTCCCACACCGGCTCGCCGGTGACCTCGGCCGTGGTGATGGCGCCCAGGGCCATCACCAGGCCGGCCATGGCCCCGGCGTCCTCCAGGATCACCACCGGCAGCTCGGGCGACTTGGCGTTGCGGATGAACTGGATCCAGCCGGCCCGGCCCCGGACCTTGTTGGCCTCCACGATGGCCGTGCGGAAGCTCCAGGCCTCCACGAGGCAGCCGAAGATGAGCACCCCGAAGGCCCACTCGGGGCTGTTCAGGGCGTGGGGGTCCTGGATCTTGTGGATGCCCTCGTAGATGGCGAACACCGCGCCCAGCAGGAACAGCACGATGGCCACCACGAAGGACCAGAAGTAGCGCTCCCGCCCGTAGCCGAAGGGGTGCTCCTCGTCGGCCGCCCGCTTGGCCCGCTTGCCCCCCAGGAGGAGCAGGCCCTGGTTGCCGGTGTCGGCCACCGAGTGGATGCTCTCGGCCAGCAGCGACGACGCCCCGGTGACCAGGAAGGCCACGAACTTGGCCACGGCGATGGCCCCGTTGGCCACCATGGCGGCCAACACCGCCTTGGTCCCGTGCTCTCCTCCGGCAGCCATGCCCCGAATCTAGGGGCTGCCCGTCAGGCCCCGGGCGGACCGGGGCCGCGGGCGGCGTGGGCGTCGAGGAGGGTGGCCACCGCGGCGGTGACCCGCTTGGCCGTGGGGACGTGGAGGAACTCGTTGGGGCCGTGGGCGTTGGAGCCGGGCACCAGGACGCCGGTGATGGCGAACTGGGCCTCGGGGAAGCGGAGGCCCAGCATGGCCATGAACGGGATGGTGCCGCCCACGCCGATGGCCGCCGCCGGCGCCCCGAAGGCGGCCTCGGACGCCTCGTCCAGGGCCGCGGCCAGCCACGGGGCGGTGGGTGGGGCGTCCCAGCCGGCCTCGGCGGCCAGCACCTCCAGGGTGGCCCGGGCCCCCTGGGGCACGCCCTCGGTCAGGGCCCGGCGCACCGCGTCGGTGGCCACCCGGGGGTCGACCGGCGGCGGGAGGCGGACCGAGAAGGCGATCTCGGTGTGGGCCCGCAGCACGTTGCCGGCCTCGTGGGGGGCCGGCGCCCCGCCCAGGCCCGACACGGCCAGGGACGATCCCCAGGTGTTGTGGACCAGCAGCTCGACGGGGTCACCGCCCACCGGCCCGGCGGCCCACGGCACGTCGTCGCGGGCGTCGATCCCGGCCGCCACCGCGGCGGCGGCCTGGGCCCGCCGTTCGGCCGGGACCTCGGCGGCCAGCTCGGGCAGCAGGATGCGGCCGGCGGCCGGGTCCTCGATGCGATCCAGCAGGTGGCGCAGCACCCGGAACGACGACGGCACCACGCCCCCGGCCCCGCCGGAGTGGATGCCCTCGGTCAGCACGTCGACCCGGAACCGGCCCTGGATCAGGCCCCGCAGCGACGTGGTGACCCACAGGCGATGGGCGTCGGGAGCCCACGAGTCGAGGCACACCACCAGCGACGGGGTGCCGATCCGGCCGGCCAGGTGGTCCACGTAGGCCGGCAGGTCCGGGCTGCCCGACTCCTCGCTGGCCTCGATCAGGACCACGCACCGGGTGTGGGCCCCGCCGGCGGCCCGGGCCGCCTCGATGGCGGTGAGGGCGGCGAAGGCGGCGTACCCGTCGTCGGCCCCGCCCCGGCCGTACAGGCGGTCGCCGTCCAGGACGGGCTCCCACGGTCCCAGGCCCGGGCGCCAGCCGTCCAGCGGCGGCTGCTTGTCCAGGTGCCCGTAGAGGAGCACGGTGTCGCCCGGGTCGTCGTGGCGGGTGGCGGCCGGCGCGCCGGTGCCGGCGCCGGGGGAGGCGGGGACCTCGGCCAGGATCACCGGCGTGCGCCCCGGCAGGCGGACCACCTCCACGGTCAGGCCGTCGACGGGGCGGGCCGCCATCCAGGCCCGCACCAGCTCCACGGCCCGGTCCATGTGCCCGGCCTCGGCCCAACCGGCGTCGTACTCGGGACTCACGTTGGGGATGCGGATGTAGTCGTGGAGGGCGGGGATGATCTGCGCCTCCCAGGCGCCCTCCACCAGCTCCCGACCGGCGGTCGCGTCGTAGGCCATGGCCGCGCAGCGTACGAGGCCGGTCCCCGGGGCCGGCCGTTCCCGGCACTTCTTCGCACCCCTGCGGTCCGAAGAAGTGCCGGGTTCGCCGGGGCCCCTACCGTGAGTGCGGTGGGGCGGGGTGACAGCCAGGGGGGGACGGCCCGGGCGGTCGAGGTGGTGGTGGCGCCCGACGAGGCCGACCTGGCCTCCGGCCTGCTGTGGGGGGCCGGCGTGGCCGCGGTGGCCGAGCACCCCGAGGACGGCGGCCGGGTCCGGTTGCGGGCCGACGTGCCCCACGGGGGAGTCGATGCCGTGCGGGCCGCCCTGGGTGGCCGCTGGCCGGTGGCCGAGGTGCGGGTCGACGACGGGCTCGACGCCTGGCGAGCCCACGCCCAGGTGGTGCGGGCCGGTCGTCGGTTGGTGGTGCGCCCGCCGTGGGTGCCGCCGGGCCAGGTGGGCCCCGACGACGTGGTGGTGGAGATCGACCCCGGCCCCACCTTCGGCCACGGCGCCCACCCCACCACCCGGCTGTGCCTGGCCGCCCTGGAGGAGGAGCTGGCGGCCCGCCCCGGGGCCACCGTGCTGGACGTGGGCTGCGGTAGCGGTGTCCTGGCCGTGGCCGCGGCCCGCCTGGGAGCCAGCCGGGTGGTGGCCGTCGACGTCGATCCGGCGGCCGTCGAGGTCACCCGGGCCAACGCGGCCGCCAACGGCGTGGCGGACCGGGTCAGCGCCGCTCTGGTCGCTCCACGGGAGGGATCCATGGCATCAGTCGCCGAGGGGTTCGACGTGGCGGTGGCCAACATCGGAGCCGCTGCCCTGGTGTCACTGGGCCCAGATCTGGTCTCTCGCGTGGCCCCGGGTGGTGCCCTCGTCCTCTCCGGCCTGCTCGACCCGCCCCCTCCTGAGGTCGCGGCCGCTTACTCCGAGCTCGATGAGCCCGACGCTTGGGTCATCGACGGATGGGCCGCCTTGAGGTTCCGCCTTTGACGAAATCAAGTGAACGGCTGAGGCACGGCTACGGCTGAATCGCTTTACGGCGTGCCAGGCGAAGGGCCGAAGAAACCACGATCCCTAGGCGAACCAACTCGTCGTACGGATCATCCGGGTTTGGGGGGCAGGTCGAGGGGCGGGATTCGTATCGATCCCAGAGAGCATCAGAAAGGCTGGGGTCCAGCACGGCACACCTGTTCAGGAAAGTGGCGAACAGCCTCACTCGGGAAGCCTCGGAGTGGACGTAGCTTTCGATGACAGGGGCATCCCATCCAACTTGATGGCAGATCACCGCTACCAACAGCCATGACACCAGGCATGAAACTTCGCAGGGTGCACCGGTGACGGACACTCGTCGGGCCCACTCGACCTGAAGCTGGCAAATCGATGCGAAAATATCCACACGACTGTCCCAGGTGTCAGTCTGTGGGTCATGCGCAGGCAGGATGGCGCAGCGCTCCAAGAGGAGGGTGATCGCCTCGAGGCAATCGTCGTCGATGGGTTCCGAAGGGGTCCCGTTGGCGCTCGACAGGCGGTCGAACCACGCTTGGAGATCTGCTGGTGCGTTCTGTGGACCGGCATTGATCTCTCGAACCAGTACCCAGTACTCGTCCATGAGCGCGCGGGTGTTCATGTGTCGGCGGTTCCTCCCCTATGGGTCTCGCATCGTGAGTCTACACGGCCAACTTCCGTCGACCGGCATTCGATGTCATCGACCAATACGGCGCACTCGGCACCGTCGAGCTAAGGCGACGAGATCAGCTCATCGAGAAAGACTCGGGGATAGGAGAGGGCGGCGACGATGGCAAGATCGATCTGCTCATTCCGGATATGATCGATCGGCCGGACAGGCTTGTCACCGAATCGGAGAGATTCCACGACGACGGAGTGCGAGCAGCCCTGCTCGGCGACCCTGCACGTCACCTCGGCAAGATGTGAGAGCAACTCGAAGGCTTGGCGAAGTTTCTCGACTGAGGCTTCCCCGACGGTCTCGTCGGCTAGCTCGTCTCGGCATCCGATCTGGCGAAGGCCTTGCAGAAGGGTCAAACCGGTGTGGGCTTGGATGTCTTCGAGCACCAGCCAGATCGATAGAAGAAGATCCTCTTTGGTGGCGTCGTTGACCGCTGCTCGAGCTCGAGCCAAGACAGCTCGTACTTCCTCGTCAGTTCGGGCAGAGTGACTGGCCAGGACGTCCACGATCTGATCGGTTACCTGGCCAGTGGTGGGCAGGCGATGGTCTTGGTCTCGGATGGGGTCGTCGACCATCTCTTGATCACTCACATGTCTCACCTCCTCCAAACACGCTAGACTTTTCTTCCCAAACTGCGTGCGGCCTATGGCCGAAACTGCACCTATCTAGCACAGCCTGACGCCCGGGGCCAAGGACCTAACAGGGTCGGCCCCTCCCATCGGCCGCCCGCCTGCTGTCTGAAGACTCGCGCAGTCGACCTTGCAGATCGAGCGCGGCCCGGGTGCCTCGCTGGCTACCATCGGCGCTCGTGGGTTGATGCAACGAGATCCCTGTCCGTCTCTCGACCGAAGGTCCTCCGTTGCCGTCCCCACCAGCCCTCACCCTCGCCGCCCGTGCTGTCCGCCTCGATCGGGGGGCTACCACCGTCCTGGCCGGTGTCGACCTGACCGCCTCCACCGGCGACCGGCTGGGCCTGGTCGGCCCCAACGGGGTGGGCAAGTCGACCCTGCTGGCCGTCCTGGCCGGCGCCCTGGCCCCCGACGGCGGGGCCGTCACGGTGACGCCGCCCGGCGCGGTGGTCACCCTCCTGGCCCAGGAGCCGGCCCGCGACGACGAGCCGGGCCGGGCCCGCATCGCCCGCCGCACCGGCGTGGCCCCGGCCCAGGCCGAGCTGGACGCGGCCACCGCCGATCTGGCCGACGGGGCCGCGGGGGCCGACGACCGCTACTCCGAGGCCCTGGACCGCTGGCTGGCGGTGGGGGCCGCCGACCTCGACGCCCGCCTGGGCGGCGTGGCCGACGAGCTCGGCCTGCCCGAGGCGGTGCTGGACCAACGCAGCGCCACCCTCTCCGGCGGCCAGGCGGCCCGGGTGGAGCTGGCCGGCGTGCTGTTGACCCGGGCCGACGTGCTGCTGCTGGACGAGCCCACCAACGACCTGGACTTCGACGGGCTGGCCCGGCTGGAGCAGTTCGTGGCCGGCCATCCCGGGGTGGTCGTGGTGGTGTCCCACGACCGGGCCTTCCTGGAGCGCACGGTGACCGGGGTGGTGGAGCTGGACGAGCACACGAGGACCGCGGCCACCTACGCCGGCGGGTGGCTGGCCTACCTGGACGAGCGGGCCACCACCCGGCGCCACGCCGAGGAGGCCTATGGCACCTACGCCCAGGCCCGTGACGAGCTGCGAGGCCGCTCCCAGCAGATCCGGGAGTGGTCGGCCCAGGGGGTGAGCAAGGTCAAGCGGTCCGGTGAGACCGACAAGTTCATCCGCCACCACAACACCCAGACCAGCGAGAAGATGGCCGGCAAGGCGGCCCGGGCCGACAAGGCGCTGGAGCGCCTGGAGGTGGTGGACAAGCCGTTCGAGGGGTGGGAGCTGCGCCTGGAGCTGGCCGCCGCCGAGCGCAGCGGCGACGTGGTGTCCCGCTTGGACGGCGCCGTGGTCGTGCGGGGTGCCTTCCGCCTCGGGCCGGTGGACCTGGAGGTGCGCTCCGGCGACCGGGTGGTGGTGGCCGGGGCCAACGGGGCCGGCAAGACGACCCTGGTCGAGGCCCTGCTGGGCCGGGCCGAGCTGGCCGCCGGCACCGCCCGCGTCGGCCCCTCGGTGCGGGTCGGGGGCCTGGAGCAGGCCCGCACCCGGTTCAGCGCCGCCCCCACGCTGCTCGACGCGGCGCTGGGCGAGACGGGGTGGACCCTGGCCGAGGCCCGCTCCCTGCTGGCCAAGTTCGGCCTGGGGGCCGGCCACGTGGGGCGCCCGGCCGGGTCGCTGTCGCCGGGGGAGCGGACCCGGGCCTCGCTGGCCCTGCTCATGGCGGTGGGCACCAACTGGCTGGTCCTGGACGAGCCCACCAACCACCTGGACCTGGCGGCCATCGAGCAGCTGGAGCAGGCCCTTGCCAGCTGGACCGGCACCCTCCTGGTGGTGTCCCACGACCGCCGCTTCCTCGACGCCGTCACCACCGAGGGCACCCGCCACCTCCGGGTCGAGGCCGGCACCGTCACCGAGCAGCGCTGACCGGTCCGGCGTGCCTGGCCGGGGCGCCCCCGTCTCCTCGCACCTGTCAGGCGCTCGGGCGGGGCCAGGGCGCTCGGCCCCTCAGCCGATGATGCCGTCGGCTCGCAGGGCGCCCAGGGCGGCCGCGTCGAGGCCCAGCTCCTGGGCCAGGACGGCGTCGGTGTGCTCGCCCAGCCACGGCACCCGGGTCTCGGGGCCCTCGGCCACGCCGGCCATCTTCACCGGGTTGCCGGGCACCAGCACCGGCTGGTCCACCCCGTCGGTGCGGGGCACCTCCACCAGCATGTGGCGGGCGGCCACGTGGGGGTCGGCCACCACCTGCTCGTCGGAGAGGCACGGCCCGGCGGCCACGCCCACCGCCCCCAGGGCCCGGGCCGCCTCCATCGAGGTCTTGTCGGCCGCCCACCCCTCGATGGCCGGGCGCAGCACGCCCTCCAGGTGGTCGAGCCAGCCCTGGCGGGTGGCGAAGCGCTCGTCGTCGACCCACTCCGGGTGGCCGATGGCCTCGACCAGCCGGGCGAACTGGTGCTCCCGCCCCACCTGGACCACGAACCACCCGTCGGCGGCCCGGAAGCCGTGCATCAGCAGGGGCCCCAGGTCGCCGTCCCGCAGGCCCATGGACCAGAGGTTGGTCACCACGTCGGTCATGGCCACCATGGCGTCGAGCATGGCCACGTCCACGTGGGTGCCCCGGCCGGTCCGGTCCCGCTGGCGCAGGGCGGCCAGCACGCCGATGACCCCGAACAGGGCGGTGCCGATGTCGCCCAAGGCCCCGACCGGGGCCACCATCGGCGGGTCGTCGCCGGTGCGCTTCATCTCGTAGATGCCCGACATGGCCTCGACCACGGGGGCGAAGGCAGCCATGTCGCCGTAGGGCGAGCCCGAGTGCCCGAAGCCGCTGATCGACAGGTAGACCACCGCGGGGTGGGCGGCGGCCACCTCGGCGTAGGCCAGGCCCAGCCGGTCCAGGGCACCGGCCCGGAAGTTCTCGGCCACCACGTCGAAGCGGGGGGCCAGGTCCAGCACCAGCGCCCGGCCCCGCTCCGACTTGAGGTCGACGCAGATGCTGCGCTTGTTGAGGTTGGTGCGCAGGAAGGTGGCCCCCACCGGTCGGCCCTCGGGGCCGGCCATGGCCGGCTGCGAGCCCCGGGCCTGGTCGCCGCCGTCGATGGCCTCGACCTTCACCACATCGGCCCCCAGCCGGGCCAGGAGCTGGGTGGCCCAGGGGAGGGCCTGCATCTGCTCCAGGGCGAGGACCCGGACCCCGTGGAGCGGCTTGCCGTGGGCCAGGTCGCCGGCACCGACGACGTCTCCGAGGCGCATGGCGCCGATGCTAGGCCGCGAACCTGACACATCGTCAGATCTGCTCGTAGGCTCGGCGCATGCGTGGCCTGCTCGCCCTCGGCGCCCACCTGCCCCACCGACGCCTGGACCGCGCCACCATCGCCGCGGTGGCCGGCGGGGGCGGGGGTACCGGCACCCGCACCGTGGCCGGCTACGACGAGGACGCCACCACCCTGGCCGTGGAGGCGGCCCGCACCGCCCTGCGGGGCCACGCCGGGCCGGCTCCCGCGGCCCTGTGGTTCTCCACCACCACGCCCCCCTACGCCGATCGGACCAACGCCACCGCCATCCACGCCGCCCTGCGCCTGCCCGCCGACGCGGTGGCCGCCGACTTCGGCGGGGCGGCCCGCTCGTCGGTGGCCGCCCTGCGGGCCGCCCTGGCCGGCGGCGGGCCCACCCTGGTGGTGGCGGGCGACGTGCGCCCCGGCCTGCCCGGCAGCGCCGAGGAGGCCGCGGCCGGCGACGCCGGAGCCGCGGTCCTGGTGGGCGAGGAGGCCGAGGGGGCGCCGGTCCTGGCCGAGCTGCTCGGGATGGCGGCCCGGACCGAGGAGATCCTCGACCGGTGGCGGGTCCCCGGCGAGGTCCGCACCCACCAGTGGGAGGAGCGCTTCGGCGAGACCCGCTACCGGCCCCTGGGTGGCGCCGCCTGGGACGATGCCCTGGCCGCCGCCGGCCTGGAGAGCGGCGACGTCGACCGGGTGGTGGTGGCCAGCCCGCACGCCCGGGCGGCCCGGGCCGTGGCCAAGGACCTGGGCCTGGCCGCCGGGGTGGTGGCCGACGACCGGGTCGCCACCGTGGGCAACCCGGGGGCCACCCAGCCGCTCCTCCTGCTGGCCGCGGCGATGGAGGAGGCCACGTCGGGCCAGGTGATCGTCCTGTTGTCCCTGGCCGACGGGGCGGACGCCCTGGTGTTCCGCACCACCGAGGCGGTCGCCACCCACCAGCCGGCCCGCCCGGTGGCGGCCCAGGTGGCCGGGGGCGCCCCGGTGCCGTACCCGACCTACCTGCGGTGGCGGGGCCTGCTGGCCACCGAGCCTCCTCGGCGGCCCGAGCCGGCCCGCCCCTCGGCCTCGGCCGCGGCCCGGAACGGCGATTGGAAGTTCGGCTTCGTGGCCTCGCAGGACCGGGCCACTGGCGCGGTCCACATGCCCCCGGCCCGGGCCCCCATGGGCGGGGGCCCCATCGACGACATGGAGCCCCGGCCCATGGCCGACGCGGTGGGCACGGTGGTGACCTCGACCGTCGACCGGCTGGCCCACTCGCCCAGCCCGCCCGTGGTGTTCGCGGTGGTCGACTTCGACGGCGGCGGCCGCCTCCCCGTCGAGCTCACCGACGTCGACGTCGAGCAGGTGGAGATCGGCGCGCGCGTGGAGCTCACGTTCCGGAGGCTCTTCACGGCCGACGGCATCCACAACTACTTCTGGAAGGCACGGGTCGTCTGATGGCCAGCCACGGGATCAAGGACCGCGTCGCCATCGTGGGCATGGGCTGCACGCGCTTCGCGGAGCACTGGGACAAGGGCCTCGACGAGCTCCTCGTGGACGCCACGGGCGAGGCCTTCGCGTCCGCCGGTGTGACCCAGGACGACGTCGACGCGTACTGGCTCGGCACCGCGCAGGGCGGCATGAGCGGGATGCTCCTCGCCAAGCCCCTCGGCCTCGAGGGCAAGCCCGTCACGCGCGTCGAGAACATGTGCGCCACCGGCTCCGAGGCGCTGCGCCAGGCCGCCTACGCGGTGGCCTCCGGCGCCTACGACCTCGCCATGGCCGTCGGGGTCGAGAAGGTGAAGGACTCCGGGTACCAGGGCCTCAACGCGTTCCCCGTGCCGAACGACGGCACCCAGCGCACGCTCACCGCCGCTGCCATGTTCTCGATGGTCGCCCCCGCCTACGCCGAGCGCTACGGCGTCCCCATGGACGAGCTCAAGGCGGTGCTGGCGCGCATCGCGTCGAAGAACCACCACAACGGGGCCCGCAACCCCCGCGCCCAGTTCCGGCGCGAGATGTCCGTGGAGCAGATCCTCGCCATGCCGGACGTGGCCGGGTGCCTGTCGGTGTTCGACTGCGCCGGCGTCGCGGACGGGTCGGCGGCCGCGATCGTGTGCCGCGCCGAGGACGCCCACCGCTACACCGACACGCCCCTCTACGTGAAGGCCCTCTCCTTCGTGGCTGGCAACGGCTCGGGCCTCACCGACCCCGCCTACGACTACACGACGTTCCCCGAGATCGTCCGCTGCGCGGAGGACGCCTACGCCCAGGCCGGGATCACGAACCCGCGGACCGAGCTGGCGATGGCGGAGGTGCACGACTGCTTCACGCCGACGGAGCTCGTGCTGATGGAGGACCTCGGCTTCTGCGAGCGGGGCACGGCGTGGAAGGAAGAGCTCGCGGGCACCTTCGACCTCGGTGGCGAGCTGCCGGTCAACCCGGACGGCGGGCTGAAGAGCTTCGGGCACCCGGTGGGCGCATCGGGCCTGCGGATGATGTTCGAGTGCTGGCTCCAGCTACGCGGCGAAGCACCCGAGGAGCGCCGCATCGGCAACGACCGTTCGCTCGCACTCACGCACAACCTCGGCGGCTACCCGGGCGAGATGGTCTCGTTCGTCTCGGTCGTCGGCACGAACCAGGG
>DASQKY010000004.1 GCA_035630295.1 Acidimicrobiales bacterium
GACGTGGCCGGGGCCACGGTGCGGGTCGGGACCGAGGCCGAGATGCAGGTGGCGGCCCAGCCCGTGGCCGCCCTCGGGTGGGCCGGGGTGCCGACGGGGCCAAGGACCAGTCCTACGTGCTGGCCGGCCTCGACCACGAGCGCCTGGGCCGGGTGCTGTTCCCGGTGGGCGACAGCGCCAAGGGCGACGTGCGGCGGGAGGCGGCCGCCCTCGGGCTGCGCACCGCGGCCAAGCCCGACAGCCAGGACGTGTGCTTCATCACCCGGGGCGACGGGCGGGCCCACTTCCTGGGCCGGCGCCTGGCCCTCACGCCGGGCCGGGTGGTCGACGGCCGGGGCCGCACCGTGGGGGCGGTGCCGGCGGTGGAGGCGGTGACTGTGGGCCAGCGCCGAGGGTTGGGCCTGCCCGGCGGTGGCCCCCCTCGCTACGCGCTGGACGTGGACGTGGCCGGGGCCACGGTGCGGGTCGGGACCGAGGCCGAGATGCAGGTGGCGGCCCAGCCCGTGGCCGCCCTCGGGTGGGCCGGGCCGCCCCACGAAGCCGGGCGGCTCGACGAGGCCGACCTGGCCGTCCAGGCCAGCGCCCACGGCGCCCCCACCCCGGGCCGCCTGCTCCCGTCGGGGACGGGCGACGGGACCGGCGAGGTCCGCTGGGCCCGGCCCCGCCGCCGGGTGGCCCCCGGGCAGGCCCTGGTGGCCTACGACGGGGACCACGTGGTGGCCTGGGCCACCGCCGCGGGTCCGCCCCGTCGCGGCTGACCTCCCCTCCTTCTGAGGCGCCACCGCGCACGGTGATGTGCGCCGGCGCCTCAGGACCGAGCGGATCGCGGGTCGGTGTCCGTGCCCTCGGCCGACAGCACCCGAGGACCCAGGTGTCGGCGTCCGCGCCCCTCTCAGGCCAGCAGGGCGGCGGCCCGGGAGGCGATGGCCGTGTCCCGCCGGCGCTGGCGGATGAGGTGGCGGTCGAGGCCGTTGGTGACGTAGGCGGCGCTCAGCCCGGTGGCCGGGTCGGCGAAGGCGATCTGGCCCCCGGCCCCGTTGTGGCCGAAGGCCCGGGGCGAGGCGGTCCGCCCGAAGCCCCGGTAGTGGCCCTGGCCGTCGTCGCCGCACACCATGAGCCCGCCGGCGGTGCGGTTGGCCGGCACCCCCATCAGGTCGGGCAGCACGTTGCGCACGGTGCCGGTGGCGTCGGCCCGCACCTCGGGGTCCCACTGGCCGGCGGGATCGTGGAGGAAGGCCTGGTAGAGGAGGGCCAGGTCGGCGGCCCGCACCACGGCCCCGGCGCCGGGCAGGCCCACGGTGCGGGCCTCGACGCTGTTCAGGGTGAGCAGGGACTCGATGGCCACGTCGGCCGGGACGAGGGTGGCCAGGTCGACCCGGACGCCGAGGGCGGCCTCGACCTCCTCGGCGGTGGGGTACTGGCCCACGGCCACGGCCTCCAGCACCCCGCCCTGGTCCTCGGGCGCCAGGCCCAGCAGGCGGGGCAGCCCGAGCGGGGCGGTGACCAGCCGCTCGACGGCATCGGCGTAGGGCTCGCCGGTCAGCTCCTCCACGATGTCGGCCAGGACCCAGTGGCCGGCGGTGGGGTGGTACATGTAGGTCTCGCCGGGGACCAGGGTCAGGCGCCAGCGCCGGAAGGCCTCGTGGCGGCCTTCCCGGGTGCCCCAGCGGGCGGGGCCGAGGGGGGCGTAGGGGAAGCCGCCCAGGTGCAGGAGGACCTGCTCCACGGTGACGACGTCCTTGCCGTTGGTGCCGAAGGCGGGCACGTACGAGGCCACGGGGGCCGACAGGTCGAGCCGGCCGTCGCCCACCAGGCACCAGACGGCGGCGTTGACCAACGCCTTGGTGCAGGAGAAGGGCCCGAACCGGGCCTCGGGCGGGGCGCCGAAGGTGGCGTCCACCACCACCTGGCCGTCGAGGGCCACGGCCACCTGGGCGGCGGGGAGGAGCCCGTCGTCGACCTCCCGGCGGACCCGGTCGAGGAGGGCGGCCACCTTGGCGTCGTCGATCACGGCCCCGACGCTGCCACCCCGGGGCCGCCGGTGTCGAGGTGCCCCCTCGCCCGGGCGCGGGCCCGGCCGGGGGACGACCGTCCGGCGACCGTCCGGCGGCGTGGGCCGTCGGACGGGCGGCGTCAGCTCGACCGGCCGGGTGACGAGGCGGCCGGGATGCGGCGGGCGGCGGCCTCGGCCAACACCGCGGACGGGCGGGTGGGGGTGACGAGCACCCGGGTCGCCTCCTCGGTGGCCAGTGCCCGCCCCCGCCGGACGGTGACGGGCAGGGGCTCGGTGGTGGCCAGCTCCAGGGCCAGGCCGGGGGCTCCCAGGGTCAGGTCCAGGGCGTCGGTGCCCCGCGGGGCGGGGGCCAGGTGGGTGATGAGCGGGCGGGGCGCCATCACCGAGTCGGGCCGGGCCACGGGGTCGTGGACCACCACGCCGGAGGGCACCAGCACCAGCCACCGGCGGGACAGGCCGTGGAGGGCCCGGGCCCCGGCCGCCGCCACCGTGGCCCCGACGACGAGGGCCAGCCCGCCGGCGACCCACTGCCGGGCCGCCAGGAGCAGGGGGCCGGTGATCGCTCCGGCCGCCACCGCGGCCCACGTGGCCCCGGCCAGGGCGGCCAGCGGGAGGGGGCAGCGGAGGGCGAAGCGGCGCTCGGTCCCGTAGGCCGACCCGTTGACGAAGGCGTCGCTGACCGCGGGCGCGGCGGCGGTCACGACGGCCACCGCGGCAGCGGCGACGGCGAGGCCGCCCCGGGCCAGCGCGTCGTCGGGCGCACCGGGCCCGGCGGCCCAGGCCGCGGCGGCCAGGGCGCCGGGCACGCCGATCCGCACCACGGTCAGGCTGGAGGCCCGGGGGACCAGGGTGGCCACCAGGACCACGGCCCACCCGACCCACCCCAGGGCCGACGCGACCACCTGCACGGGTTGGGACCGCTCGTCCAGGGCCGCCCCCAGGGCCGGCCCGGCCAGCACCGGTACCAGCAGCCAGGCGGCGCGCAGGGCCCACACCGGCACCCCGACTCGACTGGCCGAGGCCGGCCCGGACGCCGCGGTACGCCCGGTGGTGGTAGGGGGGGCGGGGTCGGGCACGGCGCCGAGATTTGCCCATGGGGGTCGGCGCTGGCTATTCCATAGGGGTCGGTCGAGGGCGCCCAGCACGTCCCGACGCTCGCGAGGGGGGATCCCGTGCGGACAGGAGACGCCAGTCAGGGGGGCACCGCCACCGCCTCGCCCGCGGCCGCCTCGCTGCCGGTGCCGGTCGAGATCGGTGCTCCGACCGCGGTCGGCAGCCTGCCCCACACCGACCGGGACCAGGCCGTCGCCTTCGTGCTCGACGCGCTGCCCGAGCTCCCGGCCCTGCCCTCGCTGCCCGCCCTCGACCCCCGGGAGGGCATGGTGGCCCAGGCCGCCTGGGGCCTGGCCGGCGTGGCCGTCGGCGCCGACGGCACCCTGGCCGTCGACCCCGCCGCCCTCGATCCCGAGGCCCCCCTGGGCGACGCCGAGCTCTCGGGCCCGCCGTTCGCCACCTGGCGGGCCTTCCTGGCCGCGGTGGCCGGGCGCACCACCCCCCTGAAGCTGCAGCTCACCGGGCCGGTCACCCTGGCCCGGGCCCTGCACCGGGCCGGTGTCGAGCCCGGCCTGGCCGTGCGCATCGCCGGCCCCGCGGTGCGGGCCCGGTCGCGGGCGCTGCACGACGCGGTGCGGGCCGTGGCCCCCGGGGCGCCGCTGGTGGCGGTGTTGGACGAGCCGGGCCTGGTGGGCGGGTTCCCGCTGGACGTGGCCGACCCCGAGACCCTCATCGACCTGGTGTCCAGCGCGCTGGCCCTGTGGGAGCCCCGGGCCGTGACCGGCATCCACTGCTGCGGCGAGACCGACTGGAAGGCCCTGCTGCAGACCGGTCCCCGGATCCTCTCGGCCCCGGTGGGGGCCGCCTTCGCCCCCGGGGCCGCGGCGCTGGCCGCCTTCCTGGAGCGCGACGGCTGGATCGCCTGGGGCGCGGTGCCCACCGACCGGCCCCTGGGCGACTCGGCGTCGCACTGGTGGCGCCTGCTCTCGGCCCAGTGGTGCGAGCTGGTCCGGGCCGGGTGCGACCCGGTGCGGATCCGCTGCCAGGCCCTGGTGACCCCGGCCTGCGGCCTGGCCGGGCACCGCCTGCCCCAGGCCGAGCTGGTGCTGGAGCTCAGCCGGGCCGTGGGGCTGCGCATCCACGACCAGCTGGCCGGCGTGCGCCTCTCCGTCGGGGCCTAGGGCCCACCTACGGCCCCCGGCCGGCCGACCCCGGCCGTCGGCTAGACCCGGCGCAGGGCGTCGACCAGGCGCCGCAGCGTGCCCGTGCGCTCGGTCTCCTGGGCCTCCCCGCTCTGGAAGGCCACGTCGAGCGCCTCCCGCTTGCGGGAGCGGCTGGTGGCCGGCTCCTCGGCCTCGTCGATGAACTGGGCGTAGAGGTTCTCGAGCCAGGCCGCGTTGGGGTCGAGGCGGGGCCCGCCGTCGGTCGCCTCGGCCAGGGCCGGGTCCTCGCGGTGGGCGTCGGCCGTGGGGTCCTGGAAGCCGCTGATGCCGGCCAGGCCGGTGCCGAGGTCGTCGGTGACCCCACCCGGCGCCTCGGGCCCGAGGTCGGACAGGCCCTCGTCGCGCCACCAGCTGGTGGGTTCGGCCTCCCGCACGGAGCTCCGGCGGGGGAGCATGTCCCCGTCGTCGAGGGGCGGCATCTCGGGCCCGGCGCCCACGCCCTCCAGCCGGGGCCCGAAGGTGACGCCCAGGTCGTCGGCGGGATCGGTCGGGGCGTGCTCGAACGGGTTGCCGGGCGCGCCCCACGCTGCGGCCCAGATCGGCTCCTCGTCCGGGTTGGGCCGGGGGGGGCCCAGGTCGTCGGGGGGGAGGCCCTCGGTCCGCTCGGCGGCCGGGAGCCGGTCGTCGGCCGCCCCCTCCGGGGAGGGCGCCGTGTCGGCGCCCGCGGGGTCGGTGGCTCTGGGGCCCGGCGCCGGGGCGTCGGCGTCGTCGAGGTCCCGGGGGGCGTCCCCGGGCCCGTCCTCGTCGAGGCCCCGGGGGTCGACGATGCCGGTCGGGGGGTCGCCCGCTTCGGCGGCGGCCAGGCGGGCGGCGGCCGACGGCTCGTGGACGGGGTCGTCCTCCAGCGTGCCGAAGGGCTCGGTGGCCACCTCCAGGAGGCCGGCCCGGGCCAGGCGGTGCACGACCTGGGCGGTGGAGTACTGGCCCCGGCCCATGCTGGCGGCCAGCTCCCGCACGGTGCGGGGGCCCGACAGCGAGGTCACCAGCTCCCAGTCCTCGCGCAGCAGCGTGACCTGGGCGGCGCCGTCGGGCAGGGTGCGGTTGGCCGCCACCCACGTGGCGGTGGAGGGGATGACGTCCTGCATCTCGTCCACGTTGCGGACCCGGCGCCGGACCTCGTTGACGATGGCCTCGACGTTGAAGCTGCGGTACGGGCCGATCCAGTGCAGGGTGTCGGGCTCGAAGTCGAAGGCCCCGTCGGCCTCCCGGAACAGGGTGATGAGGGGGTCGTAGATGACCGAGAGCACCACCGAGGCCAGCAGGTCGGGGTCGATGGCGCCGTGGGCGATGAGCAGCTCGCCGACCCGGGGGCTGTCACCGGCCTCCTCCACGGCGGCCGTCCAGGCCTCGGCGGTGAGCCGGCCGGGGCGGACCAGGGCCGCGGCCAGGGCCTCGTCGGTGTCCTCGCCGCGGGCGAAGTAGAGCTGCCCGTCGCACAGGTAGGCGGTGCAGCCCCCCACGCCGGTGAAGCGCACCGCGCCCGTCCGACCCGAGGAGGACAGCACCCGGAGGGCGCCGGCGGGGGAGTAGTCGTCGAGTGATCCGTTCAAGGCCATGGGTTCCGTGTTCGCTGCGGCTACGTGGTCCGTCCTCGACAGGATCGGCCCCCCGGCCCCGGCCTTGAGGGTTCTGGTGACTCACAGTGGGCAATTCCGCCGCCCTCCGTGGTCGGCTGCGGGTCGCCCCCCAGGCCGCCGTGCCCCGGCCCGACCCGCGATCGGGAGCGCCCGGCGTTCCCTATGCTCCGCACCCATGGCCGGCGACGAGCAGCAGGCGCGGGTCGACCCGGCGGAGCGGGCCGCCGCCCTCCGGGCCGAGATCGCCGGGCACGACCGGGCCTACCACCAGCTGGACGCCCCCACCATCGCCGATGCCGAGTACGACGCGCTGGTCCGGGAGCTGCGGGCCATCGAGGAGGCCCACCCCGAGCTGGCCGCCGTCGCCTCGCCGACCCAGGGCGTCGGTGCGACCCCCAGCGCCCTGTTCGCCCCCGTCGTCCACCGCCAGCCCATGATGTCCCTCGACAACGCCACCGTCACCGAGGACCTGGTGGCCTGGGGGCAGCGCCTGGAGCGACGCCTGGGGGCCGCCCCCGAGGACGACCCGGTCGACTACGTGTGCGAGCTCAAGATCGACGGCGTGGCCATCTCCCTCCGGTACGAGGGGGGCGAGCTGGTCCAGGCCGCCACCCGGGGCAACGGCCGGGTGGGCGAGGACGTCACCGCCAACGTCCGGACCATCGACGTGGTCCCCCGGGACCTCGGCCCCACCGCCCCGCCGGTGCTGGAGGTGCGGGGCGAGGTGTACATGTCCGGCACCGCCTTCGCCGGCCTCCAGGCCAGCCAGCAGGAGGAGAACCGGGTGAAGGCCGAGGCCGGCCGCCGGACCACGCCGGTGGCGGTCAACCCCCGCAACGCGGCCTCGGGCTCGCTGCGCCAGAAGGACCCGGCGGTGACCGCCCGGCGGGAGCTGTCGATGTGGTGCTACCAGCTGGGCGAGGTCGAGGGCGGGCCCGCCTTCACCCGCCACCGCGAGACGCTCGACTTCCTGGGCGGGCTGGGTTTCCCCGTCGAGCCGGGCATCCACGTCGCCTCCACCATCGACGAGGTGGCCGCCTACTGCGCCCGATGGCAGAAGCACCGCCACGACCTCGACTACGAGATCGACGGCGTGGTGGTGAAGGTCGACGACCTGGGCCAGCGCCGGGAGCTGGGCTCCACCTCGCACGCCCCGCGGTGGGCCATCGCCTTCAAGTACCCGCCCGAGGAGCGCACCACCCTGCTCAAGCAGATCGTGGTGTCGATCGGCCGCACCGGCAGGGCAACGCCCTTCGCCATGCTCGAGCCCGTGTTCGTGGGCGGCTCCACCGTGGGCACGGCCACCCTGCACAACGAGGACCAGGTCCGGGCCAAGGACGTGCGCGAGGGCGACACCGTCATCGTCCGCAAGGCCGGCGACGTCATCCCCGAGGTCGTCGGCCCGGTGCTGTCGGCGCGGCCCGAGGGGTCCGAGCCGTGGCACTTCCCGGCCGTGTGCCCGTGCGGCCTCGACGCCGCGCTGGTGCGCAACCA